>NZ_JBSHDU010000030.1:0-97872 GCF_053616475.1 Streptomyces sp. NPDC055815
CCTTACCGCTCAGCGCTCAGCGCGTGCGTCACGCGTCCTTCGAGAGGTTCGGGCCCGTGCCGCCCGTCGCCTCGATCGGCGGGGCGTCCGGCAGGGCCGTCTTCTCCTCGCCGCGGAAGGTGAACTTGCGCTCCTCGCCCTCGCCCTCCGTGTCCACGACCACGATGTGACCGGGGCGCAGCTCGCCGAAGAGGATCTTCTCCGAGAGCGTGTCCTCGATCTCGCGCTGGATCGTCCGGCGCAGCGGCCGGGCGCCCATCACCGGGTCGTAACCCTTCTTGGCGAGCAGCTCCTTCGCGGACTGGGAGAGCTCGATGCCCATGTCCCGGTCCTTGAGGCGCTCGTCGACGCGGCTGATCATCAGGTCGACGATCTGGAGGATGTCCTCCTGCGTCAGCTGCGGGAAGACGATGATGTCGTCCACACGGTTGAGGAACTCCGGGCGGAAGTGCTGCTTCAGCTCGTCGCTGACCTTCGCCTTCATCCGCTCGTAGTTGGACTTCGTGTCGCCCTGGGCGGCGAAGCCCAGGTTGAAGCCCTTCGAGATGTCCCTGGTCCCGAGGTTGGTGGTCATGATGATGACCGTGTTCTTGAAGTCCACGACCCGGCCCTGGGAGTCGGTCAGGCGACCGTCCTCCAGGATCTGGAGAAGGGAATTGAAGATATCGGGGTGGGCCTTCTCGACCTCGTCGAAGAGGACGACGGAGAACGGCTTGCGGCGCACCTTCTCGGTGAGCTGGCCGCCCTCTTCGTAGCCGACGTATCCGGGCGGCGAACCGAAGAGACGGGAAACCGTGTGCTTCTCGCTGAACTCCGACATGTCGAGGGAGATCATCGCGTCCTCGTCGCCGAAGAGGAATTCGGCGAGCGCCTTCGAAAGCTCGGTCTTACCGACACCGGACGGGCCGGCGAAGATGAACGAGCCACCGGGGCGCTTCGGGTCCTTGAGACCCGCACGGGTACGGCGGATGGCCCGCGAGAGGCCGATGACGGCGTCCTTCTGGCCGATGACGCGCTTGTGGAGCTCGTCCTCCATGCGGAGCAGACGCGAGGACTCCTCCTCGGTCAGCTTGAAGACCGGGATGCCGGTGGCGGTCGCGAGGACCTCGGCGATCAGCTCGCCGTCGACCTCGGCGACGACGTCCATGTCGCCGGCCTTCCACTCCTTCTCCCGCTTGGCCTTCGCGGCGAGGAGCTGCTTCTCCTTGTCGCGCAGGGACGCGGCCTTCTCGAAGTCCTGCGAGTCGATCGCGGACTCCTTGTCGCGGCGGACGCCGGCGATCTTCTCGTCGAACTCGCGGAGGTCCGGCGGCGCGGTCATCCGGCGGATGCGCATCCGGGAGCCGGCCTCGTCGATCAGGTCGATCGCCTTGTCCGGGAGGAAGCGGTCCGAGATGTACCGGTCGGCCAGGGTCGCGGCCTGGACGAGGGCCTCGTCGGTGATGGAGACCCGGTGGTGGGCCTCGTACCGGTCGCGCAGACCCTTGAGGATCTCGATCGTGTGCGGCAGCGACGGCTCGGCGACCTGGATGGGCTGGAAGCGGCGCTCGAGGGCCGCGTCCTTCTCCAGGTACTTGCGGTACTCGTCGAGCGTGGTGGCACCGATGGTCTGGAGCTCACCGCGGGCCAGCATCGGCTTGAGGATGCTGGCGGCGTCGATCGCGCCCTCGGCGGCACCCGCACCCACGAGGGTGTGGAGCTCGTCGATGAACAGGATGATGTCGCCGCGGGTGCGGATCTCCTTGAGGACCTTCTTCAGGCGCTCCTCGAAGTCACCGCGGTAGCGGGAGCCGGCGACCAGCGCGCCGAGGTCCAGGGTGTAGAGGTGCTTGTCCTTGAGGGTCTCGGGCACCTCGCCCTTGACGATGGCCTGCGCCAGGCCCTCGACGACGGCGGTCTTGCCGACGCCGGGCTCGCCGATGAGGACCGGGTTGTTCTTGGTGCGGCGGGACAGCACCTGCATGACCCGCTCGATCTCCTTCTCGCGCCCGATGACCGGGTCGAGCTTGGATTCGCGGGCAGCCTGGGTGAGGTTCCGGCCGAACTGGTCGAGGACCAGGGACGTCGAGGGGGTGCCCTCGGCAGGACCGCCGGCCGTGGCGGCTTCCTTGCCCTGGTAGCCGGAGAGCAGCTGGATGACCTGCTGCCGCACCCGGTTGAGGTCGGCGCCCAGCTTCACGAGGACCTGGGCGGCGACGCCCTCGCCCTCGCGGATCAGGCCGAGCAGGATGTGCTCGGTGCCGATGTAGTTGTGGCCGAGCTGGAGGGCCTCCCGGAGCGACAGCTCCAGGACCTTCTTGGCACGAGGGGTGAAGGGGATGTGCCCGGACGGGGCCTGCTGGCCCTGGCCGATGATCTCCTCCACCTGCTGGCGGACCGCCTCGAGCGAAATCCCGAGGCTCTCCAGGGCCTTAGCGGCGACACCCTCACCCTCGTGGATAAGGCCCAGAAGGATGTGCTCGGTGCCGATGTAGTTGTGGTTGAGCATCCGGGCTTCTTCCTGAGCCAGGACGACAACCCGCCGCGCGCGGTCGGTGAACCTCTCGAACATCGTTAATCGCTCCTCAGAGCGGTCAGTCAGTTAGGGGTCGATCCCCTCCCTGTCCTTCCGCAGCTTAGTCCCGCAAGCGGGGACCGCTCATTCCAACTGCCGACATCCGTCCGGATCACCCCCTCTCAAGCGGGGAGACCTGCTGCCGAACAGCCGACAAATGCTCCAACCCGATGGTGCGAGACGATGTTCCCGCAGGCCAAGTAGTTACCCGCGCCATCAGTACGCCGATGGCGAACGTGAGACGCCGAAGCCCGCGAGTCGCCCCTCTCCACTAGGAATGTCTTACCCGTAAGCACTGACACTCCATGCGGCGCACCCCGGTTCCCTCCGCTACCAGCGAACACCCTTGCGCTGCCGAATGCACGCGTACGCCTCATCACGGACACCTTGCGCGTTCGCCGGGGGACGGTGTGTCACCGCGGGCGTAACCAACGGGCCCCCTCGGGAGTTCCCCGGGCATGGCTTTCACCGTCCCGCTCCCCCGCACGCCGTCCGACGGCGGGATCGCGCGGTGGTACGAGGACGAGCTCGGCTGGGCCGCGGTGGCGGGCCCGCCGGCGGAGCTGGTCACGGGGCTGCGCTTCGACGTCCTGGAACTGCCCGCCGCGGCCGGCCGGGGCGTGCTGCGCCGGATGGGCGCGCTGACGGGGCCGGTGGCCCTGATGGGGCGCCGGATGGGGCTGCTCGTGGCCGCGGGGAGCGCGGAGGAGCTACCGGGACTGCTCGACTGGCTGGAGTGGGGCGGGATCTCGCTGGATCTCGCCGTGCGTGGTGCCGGCGGCCGGACGACCGCACCCCTTCCCCCGGGGTGGAGCGGTTCCGGCGCGCCGGGCGACGCGGTGTGGCTGCGGGCGCCCGCGCCGGGTCGCGAGGTCGAGTCCTCGCTTCCGGCGCTGCGGTCCGCGCCCTGGGGCGTCGCGGACGCCCCCTGTCTGGTGCGTCTCGTGGCCGCCGCCGCGGCGGAGTGCCATCGGGTGCGGCTGCTGAGTGCCCGTACCCGTGGGGCGGCTCAGCAGCTGTCGCCTCAGCGGTTCGCGTCCTCGTAGGCGGCCTTGATGTCGGCGGGGACGCGGCCGCGGTCGTTGACGTTCATGCCGTTCTCCTTGGCCCACGCGCGGATCTTCGCGGTGTCCTGGCTGCCCGTCGCCACGGCGCGGCCCTTGCCGCGTCCGCCGGTGGTGCGGCCACCGGTGCGACGGCCACTCGTGGTGTACGGCTCGAGCAGGCCACGGAGCTTTTCCGCGTTGGCGGTGGTGAGGTCGATCTCGTAGGTCTTGCCGTCCAGCGCGAACGTCACGGTCTCGTCCGCCTCGACGCCGTCGAGGTCGTCGACAAGAAGGACCTGAACCTTCTGTGCCACCGGATTTCCTTTCATCGAAAATGCAGTACGCGGAAAGGAAACCGCTTTTCCCGGAAAAACACAAACCCCTGGGAGAGGTTCAGATCCCCGGCAACGCGGGAAACGTGCGCGATTCGGACATAGGGTTCCGCGAGAGGATCGCCCGGCTTCCGTCTCACAGGTGCAGAAGCATCCGGCTGTTGCCCAAGGTGTTCGGCTTCACTCGTTCGAGACCGAGGAACTCGGCGACTCCCTCGTCATAGGAACGCAGGAGCTCGCTGTAGACATCTCCGTCGACCGGGGTCTCGCCGATCTCCACGAAGCCGTGCTTCGCGAAGAAGTCGACTTCGAAGGTCAGGCAGAATACCCGCCGCACCCCGAGCCATCGGGCGGTGTGCAACAACTTGTCCAGCACCTGATGTCCGACGCCGGCTCCCTTGAAGTCGGGATCGACGGCGAGAGTGCGGACTTCGGCGAGGTCTTCCCACATGACGTGGAGTGCGCCGCAGCCGACCACGACGGCGTCCTCGTCGCGTTCCGCGACCCAGAACTCCTGGATGGACTCGTAAAGCGTCACGGTCGCCTTGTCGAGCAGGATGCCGCGCTGCACGAAAGGATCGACGAGACGGCGGACCGCGGGCACATCGCTGGTGCGGGCCCTGCGTACGGTGACGGCTTTGGCGGAGGTCGACATGGGGGGACGCTATCGCTACGGGCGGGGCGTCCCTTCGTCACCCTCGGCCTCGCGCGGGGCGGCGGGGAGGGGGTTGTCGCGCTGGACGATCCGGATGGCGTCGTTCAGGGACTCCCGCTGTTCCGGCGACATCATGCCGAAGAAGGCGACGAGTGCGGCGGCGGGGTTGTCGCTCTGCGCCCAGGCCTCGTTCATGAGGGCGGCGGAGTAGGCGGCGCGGGTGGAGACCGCCGTATATCGATAGGCGCGGCCTTCGACCTCGCGGCGGACCCAGCCCTTCTGATGGAGATTGTCCATGACGGTCATGACGGTGGTGTAGGCGATGGACCGTTCCTGCTGAAGGTCCTCCAGGACTTCCCGGACGGTGACCGGGCGGTTCCATTGCCAGACGCGCGTCATGACGGCGTCTTCGAGTTCTCCCAAGGGGCGGGGCACAATGCCACCCTAGTGGGAGAAACGCCAATAAACGTCTATTGCCGCTCAAGAACGACGAAAAGGGTGCACGACCGGAAGCGGTCGCACACCCTTGGCACTGCCTTGCTGCTTCTGTACGGGGCGGAGCTAGGAGCCGTCCGCCTGGCGGGCGGCCTCGGCGCGGGCGAGGGCGGCGTCCACGACGGCGTCCTCCTTGGCCGTGTTCGGGCCGCCCTGGCTCTTGACGATCACGGTGACGAGGGCGATGAAGAACGCGGCCATCACCACGGGAGGCAGGAGCGCGGATACGTAGTCCATGCCGTCCAGAGTAGCTATCCGGCGGCCCGCTCCTCCGGTGGGGGCGGGGGGACGGGGCGTCGGCGTGGCGGGAAGACCTCGGAGGGCTTGGGGACCGGGCGTTCGGCCGGGGCGGGCGGCTTCGGCTTGGGCTCGTCGGCCGCCGCGCGTCCGCCGGGCAGGGCGAGCAGCCGGGCCCGGGAGACGGAGGGCGCGGTCGAGGCGGTGGCCTGGGAGACCCGGGCCAGGCGCGCGCGTACGGAGCGCTCGGCGAGGACCTGGCAGCGGGCGAGCAGCTCGGCGGCGGCCGGATTGCGGCGCAGCGCGCGGAGGGCGGCGAGGTCGTCGGCGCCGGGGTCGTACCCGGCGGCCAGGGCGTCCCTGAGCAGCTCCAGATAGCCGCTGAGGGACCCGGGCAGCGCCTCGCGGTACCGGGCCAGGTCGTCGAGGAGGAAGGCGCGCAGCCGGCCGGCCTCGCGTACCGCCTCGTCCACGGAGTCGGCCAGGCGCAGGCAGTCCTGGACGTCCTCGTCCTGGAGGGGGGCAGGGTGGAGGGCGATGGCAAGGGCGCGGCGGAGCACACGCAGCTCGTCCGCGCTGAACGCCATGCCGCCGCGGGATCCGTATGGCGTGGGCATGGGGCGACGATACGCGCTAATCGGACAATTTTCTCTTAGCGATCATTCCGGCGCGCCGGAATGATCACCCCCGGGCGCCCGCCTCACATGCGCGAGACGTTCCGCTCGTAGACGAGGCGCAGGCCGATCAGGGTCAGCCAGGGCTCGTGCTCGTCGATCTCCTTCGAGTCGGCGAGGACCATCGGGGCCAGACCGCCGGTGGCGATCACCGTGACGTCGGAGGGGTCGCCCTTCGGACCGACCAGTTCGCGCTTCATCCGGGCCACCACGCCGTCGACCTGGCCCGCGTACCCGAAGACGATGCCCGACTGCATGGCCTCGACCGTGTTCTTGCCGATCACGCTGCGCGGGCGGGCCAGCTCGATCTTGCGGAGCATGGCGCCCTTGACGCCCAGGGCCTCCACCGAGATCTCGATGCCCGGGGCGATCGCGCCGCCCGCGTACTCGCCGCGCGCGGAGATCGCGTCGTACGTCGTCGCCGTGCCGAAGTCCACGACGATCGCCGGACCGCCGTACAGCTCGACGGCCGCGACCGCGTTGATGATGCGGTCGGCGCCGACCTCCTTCGGGTTGTCCGTGAGGATCGGCACCCCCGTCTTGACGCCCGGCTCCACGAGGACCGCCGGCACGTCCCCGTAGTACCGGCGGGTCACCTCGCGCAGCTCGTGCAGCACCGAGGGGACCGTCGCGCAGATGGCGATCCCCTCGATGCCGTCGCTCAGCTCGACGCCGAGCAGCGGATGCATGCCCATGAGGCCCTGGAGCAGGACCGCCATCTCGTCGGCGGTGCGGCTCGGGTCCGTGGAGATCCGCCAGTGCTCGACGATCTCCTCGCCGTCGAAGAGACCGAGCACCGTGTGCGTGTTGCCGACGTCGATGGTGAGCAGCATCAGGAGCGCACCTCGCGCAGGTCGAGGCCGATGTCGAGGATGGGGGAGGAGTGGGTGAGGCCGCCGACCGCCAGGTAGTCGACGCCGGTCGCCGCGTACGCCGCCGCGTTCTCCAGGGTCAGCCGGCCCGAGGACTCCAGGACGGCGCGGCCCGCGACGATGGCGACGGCCTCCTCGGTCTCGATCGGGGTGAAGTTGTCCAGCAGGATCAGGTCGGCGCCCGCGTCCAGGACCTCGCGGACCTGGTGCATCGTGTCGACCTCGACCTCGATCGGCAGCTCGGGGAACAGCTCGCGGACGGCCTTGAAGGCCTCGGCGACGCCGCCGGCCGCCACCACGTGGTTGTCCTTCACCAGGGCCGCGTCGGAGAGCGACATGCGGTGGTTGACGCCGCCGCCGCAGCGGACCGCGTACTTCTCCAGGGCGCGCAGGCCCGGAGTCGTCTTGCGGGTGTCGCGGACCCTGGCCTTCGTGCCCTCCAGGACGTCCGCCCACGCGCGCGTGGCGGTGGCGATGCCGGAGAGGCGGCACAGGATGTTGAGCGCGCTGCGCTCGCCGGTCAGCAGGTCGCGGGTGCGGGCGGTGACGCTGAGCAGCACCTGCCCGGCCTCGACGCGCTCGCCGTCCTCGACGTGCCGCTCGACCTCGAACTCGTCGGTGCAGACGATCGACAGGACGGCCTCGGCGACCCGCAGGCCGGCCACGACACCGGCCTCGCGGGCGGTGAAGTCGGCGGTCGCGACGGCGTCCTCGGGGACGGTCGCCACGGTCGTGACGTCCACCCCGCCGTCGAGGTCCTCGGCGATCGCGAGGTGGGCGATGTCCTCGACCTGGACGGGGTCGAGACCGGCGTCGGCGAGCAGCTGCGCGAGCGCGGGGTCGAGCCCGCACTCGAACTCCTCGCCGTCGCCGCAGCCGCAGCCGTCGCCGCAGCCGCCGGACTCCTCGGAGGAGACCGTGTTGATCTGGATGAGAGGGACGTCCACGGGCTCGGGACGGGCTTCCTCGGGCGTGCTCACTTACGGCTCCCTGGGGGCGTCGAGGGTGGGGGGAAAGTCGGCGGTGTCGGTGGTGCGGACGTCGAGGGTCCGCTCAGGGGTCAGATGGACGACGAGGTGCCTGCGCCACTCCGCGTCGTTCCGGTCGGGGTGGTCCTCGCGCCAGTGGCAGCCGCGGGTCTCCTCGCGGCGGGACGCTGCCGCGACCAGGAGGCGGGCGACGGAGAGCAGGTTGGTGGTCTCCCAGGCCTCCACGCCCGGCTCGGCGGACTTCCGGTCGCCGGCCGCGGTCGCGCCCGGGACGGCCGGGGCCTCGGCGCGCTCGCGCTCGCCGGGGACGGCCGGGATGTGGAAGGCGTCCAGTTCCCGGGCGGCCGTGCGCAGGCTCTCGGCGGACCTGATCACTCCGGCGCCCAGCGTCATGGTGCGCTGGATACGGTGCCGGGCGGCGGGGTCGAGCAGCGGCAGGACCACCGGGGCCGGGTGCTCCACCGGGACGGCGGGACCGCGGCCGGGGGCGCTCGCCACGACGTCCTCGGCGATCCGCTCGGCGAAGACCAGGCCCTCCAGGAGCGAGTTCGAGGCCAGCCGGTTGGCGCCGTGGACGCCCGTGCAGGCGACCTCCCCGCACGCGTACAGGCCCGGCACGGTGGTCCGGCCCCGCAGGTCCGTGCGGACGCCGCCGGAGGCGTAGTGGGCGGCCGGGGCGACCGGGATCGGCTCCGTCACCGGGTCGATGCCGTGGGCCCGGCAGGCCGCCAGGATCGTCGGGAAGCGCTCCGCCCACATCTCGGCGCCGAAGTGACGGCCGTCGAGGTACATGTGGTCGGTGCCCTGCTCCTGCATCCGGCGGGTGATCGCCTTGGCGACGATGTCCCGGGGCGCCAGCTCGGCCAGCTCGTGCTGCCCGAGCATGAAGCGGACCCCGTCGGCGTCGACCAGATGGGCGCCCTCGCCGCGTACCGCCTCGGAGACCAGCGGCTGCTGGCCCTCGGAGCCGGTCCCGAGGAACAGCACCGTGGGGTGGAACTGGACGAACTCCAGGTCGGAGACCTCGGCCCCGGCCCGCAGCGCAAGCGCGACGCCGTCGCCGGTGGAGACGCCCGGGTTGGTCGTGGCGGAGAAGACCTGGCCCATGCCGCCGGTGGCCAGGACCACCGCGGGCGTGTGGACGGCGCCGACGCCGTCGTGCTGGCCCTCGCCCATGACGTGCAGGGTCACGCCCGCCGTGCGGCCCTCGGCGTCCGTCAGGAGGTCCAGGACGAGGGCGTGCTCGATGAAGCGCACGCCCCGGTCCCGTATCGCCTCGACCAGGGCGCGGGAGATCTCGGCGCCGGTCGCGTCCCCGCCCGCGTGGGCGATCCGGCGGCGGTGGTGGCCGCCCTCCCGGGTCAGCGCGATCTCGCCGTCGGAGGTCTTGTCGAAGTCGGCGCCGGTCGAGATCAGGCGGCGGACGGCGTCCGGGCCCTCCGTGACCAGGGCCCGCACGGCCTGCTCGTCGCACAGCCCGGCACCCGCGACGAGGGTGTCGTCCAGGTGCTGCTCGGGGGTGTCGCCCTCGCCGAGCGCGGCCGCGACGCCGCCCTGGGCCCAGCGGGTGGAGCCGTCGTCGAGCCGCGCCTTGGTGACGACGACCGTACGGAGCCCGGCGGCGGTGCACCGCAGGGCGGCGGTCAGACCCGCGACGCCGGAGCCGACCACGACGACGTCGGCATCGATGGCCCAGCCCGGCGCGGGCGCATGCAGCCGTATTCCGGTCACTTGGTGGCTCCGAAGGTCAGAGGGATGTTGTCGATGAGCCGCGTGCTCCCCACGCGCGCGGCGACGGCGAGGACCGCCTCACCGTCGTGGCCGTCGGCGACCTCGGTGAAGTCGGCCGGGTCCACGAGGGCCAGGTAGTCCAGGGTGAGCGGCGGCTCCGCCTTGGCCGCCTCGTCCAGGACGGCGCGGGCCGCGGCCCGTACGGCATCGGCGCAGCCGCCCTCGGCGGCCTGCGCGACCGCGTGGGCGTCGGCGGCGGCCCGGGCCTCGCCGATCCGGGACAGCGCCTCGGCACGGTTCTCGGCCCGGCCCTGGGCGCCCGGCAGCGAGGCGGCACGCGCGCGCAGCGCCTCCTGCGCGGCGAGCCGCTCACGGGCCGCGAACAGCGCGCGGGACAGCGCCAGGGCCGTCCGCCGCTCCCCGGCCGACAGGTACCGGTTGCGGCTGGAGAGGGCGAGGCCGTCGGTCTCGCGGACGGTCTCCACGCCGACGATCTCGACGGGGAAGTTCAGGTCCTTGACCATGCGGCGGATCAGGGCCAGCTGCTGGGCGTCCTTCTGGCCGAAGAAGGCCAGGTCGGGCGCGGTGAGGTGGAGCAGCTTGGCGACGACCGTCAGCATGCCGTCGAAGTGGCCGGGCCGGGAGGCGCCTTCGAGTCGCTCGCCCATGGGACCGGCGGTGATCCGCACCTGGGGCTCGCCCCCCGGGTAGACCTCGTCGACGGAGGGCGCGAAGACGGCGCTCGCGCCCGCGTCGAAGGCCAGCTCCAGGTCGGCGTCGAGGGTACGGGGGTAGCGGTCGAGGTCCTCGCCTGCACCGAACTGGAGCGGGTTGACGAAGACGGTGACGACGACGAAGCCCTTGGCGCCCACGCGCTCGCGTGCGGCCCGGATCAGGGTGGCGTGGCCCTCGTGGAGGGCGCCCATGGTCATGACCACGGCGTTGCGGCCGGGGGCGCCGTGGTGCGCGACCGCGTCCGCCAGCTCCTGGACGTCGGAGACCAGCGCGGCCGGCTCGTGGCGGGCGGGACGGCCTCCTTCGGCGCTCTCGCGGGCGAACAGGCTCATCGGTCGTCTCCTTGCGGCCCGTCGGTGGGGTCGGCGGGGTGGGCGGCGCCGCTCAGCGGCTCGGCGAGCACGCCCAGCAGGTCCTCGGCCAGCTCGGGCTTGAGCAGGCCGTGCGCGAGCGCCCGGTCGGCGGTCGTGCGGGCCATCGCCAGATAGCCGGCGACGGTGCCGGGCGCGTGCTTGCGCAGCTCGGCGACGTGGGCGGCGACCGTACCGGCGTCACCGCGCGCGACGGGGCCGGTGAGGGCCGCGTCCCCGGACCGCAGGGCGTTGTCCAGGGCGGCGCCCAGGAGGGGGCCCAGCATGCGGTCGGGGGCGGCGACGCCGGCCTTGTGGAGCAGCTCCATCGACTGGGCCACCAGGGTGACCAGGTGGTTCGCGCCGAGGGCCAGGGCCGCGTGGTAGAGCGGGCGGGCCTCCTCGGCGATCCACTCGGGCTCGCCGCCCATCTCGATCACGAGCGCCTCGGCGGCGAGCCGCAGCTCCTCGGGCGCGGTGACCCCGAAGGAGCAGCCGGCCAGCCGCTGGACGTCGACGGCGGTGCCGGTGAAGGTCATGGCGGGGTGCAGGGCGAGCGGCAGCGCGCCGGCCCGGCGGGCGGGGTCGAGGACCCGCGCCCCGTACCGCCCGGAGGTGTGCACGAGCAGCTGGCCAGGCCGTACGGCTCCGGTGTCGGCGAGGCCCTCGACGAGGCCCGGCAGCGCGTCGTCCGGCACGGTCAGGAGGACCAGGTCGGCCAGGGCCAGGACACGGGCGGGCTCGACGACGGGGACGTCGGGCAGGAGTTCGGCGGCACGGCGCCGGGAGGCGTCGGAGACCGCCGAGACGGCGACGGGGCGGTGCCCGGCGAGCCGGAGCGAGGCGGCGAGGGCGGGGCCGACCCGGCCCGCGCCGACGACTCCGACGGTGAGCCGGGCGGGTCGGTCCTCGGCCCGGGGCTCCGGAGTTGTTTGTGCGTTCACGGTGGGGACGGCCTTCCGTTCCAGTCCTCGGCGGGTACCGGACGATTTCTGGTCATGCTACGCCAGCGTTTCGTGCCGCCTCCGTGGCTGTCCACAGGGTGTGGGCGGTGGTGTGATGATCGGCCCATGAATCCTGTGACTCCTGTGGAGAATCCTGTGGACGAGGAAGCGACCCGGCTCCACCGGGCGAAGGTCTGGGGCGGCGCCGAGCGCAGGCTGTGGAACACCTCCGTGGACGGCACGGTCGGGGAGCGGCTGCGCGAACTGGCCGCCTGGGCGGAGGCCGCGGGGCACGAGGAGGCCCCGCTCGACACGTACGGGAACGGGCTCGTGGAGGAGCTGGAGCGGCGCGTCGCCGAGGAGCTCGGCCTCCCCGCCGCCGTCTTCTTCCCCACCGGCACGATGGCCCAGCAGGTGGCGCTGCGCTGCTGGGCCGGGCGCACCGGCAGCCCCGTCGTCGCCCTCCACCCGCTCGCCCACCCCGAGGTCCACGAGAACGGGGCGTTCGCGGCCGTGTCCGGGCTCCGTACGGTCCACCCGACCGACGCGCCCCGGCTGCCCACCGCCGAGGAGGTGCGGGACCACCCCGAGCCCTTCGGGACGCTGATGCTGGAGCTGCCGCTGCGGGACGCCGGCTTCGTGCTGCCGTCCTGGGAGGAGCTCACCGAGGTGGTGGCGGCGGCCCGGGAGCGGGACGCGGTCGTCCACTTCGACGGGGCCCGGCTGTGGGAGTGCACGACACATTTCGGCCGCGGGCTCGCGGAGATCGCGGAGCTCGCCGACAGCGTGTACGTCTCGTTCTACAAGTCCCTCGGCGGCATGTCCGGGGCCGCGCTCGCCGGCCCCGAGGACCTCGTGGAGGAGGCCAGGATCTGGCGCCACCGGTACGGGGGGATGGTCTTCCAGCAGTACCCGGCGGCGCTCTCCGCGCTGCGGGGCCTGGACGTCGAGCTGCCCCGGCTGCCCTCGTACGTGGCACACGCGCGCGTGGTGGCCGACGCGGTCCGGGAGGCGCTCGCGGAGGCGGGCACCGGCTGGTCGCGGATCCACCCCGAGACCCCGCACACCCACCAGTTCCAGGTCTGGCTGCCGTACGACCCGGACGTCCTGACGGCGGCGGCCCTCGCCCAGACCGAGGACACCGGCGGCGCGTTCTTCCGCCGCTGGTTCTCCCCGGGCGCGGGCGGCCCGCCGGGAGTGGCGTTCACGGAGCTGACGGTGACCGAACCGGGCCTGGAGTGGACGGCGGAGGACGTGAAGGAGGCGGTACGGGACTTCCTGGCGCGCGTGGAGGGCTGACGGCCCTGGTCGGCCGCGTCCGGCCGGCTGACGGTCCTGGTCGGCCGCGTCCGGCCGGCCGACGGTCCTGGTCGGCCGGGTGCGGCCGGCCGGCGGCCCTAGTCGGCGGGGTGCAGCCAGCGGTGCAGGGCCGTGCGGACGGCGCCGCGCGGACGGCGGGCCGCCGCCGCGCGTTCGAGGCGGCGGCGCTCGCGGACGGCCCGGAGCACGGCGACGTCCCGGGTGCCCGGCGCCGGCGGCATCGGTTCGCCGAGCCGGGCGGCGCGGTAGGTGTCGAAGAGGTACTGGTGCAGCGCGTTCATGGCCTCACCGTGCGCCGCGCCGCCGCGGCCCGGCCCCCGGATTGACGACCCCCGTCAATCCGGGGCCCGTCGATTGACGACCCCCGTCAAACGGGACGACAGCTCCCCCGGCCCACCCCGCACCATGGACGGGTGAGCGTGACGATCGACATCACCGGACTGCCGCACGAGCGGATCACCTTCTGCCCCTCGCCGCTGGCCGAGCTGGGCGCCGCCCTGCACGCCCTCGCCGAGCCCACGCACCACCCCCGGCTGCACGCCTGGACCACCACGACGACCGCGGCCCTGAAGCCGGAGCTCGCGGACCGGCTCCACGAGGCCGACTTCATGTGGAACTCCACCCGCTCGGACATCCTGCTGCCCGCGCGGCCCCGGGAGACCCTCGCGGAGGAGCTGGACGACCTCGACCGCATGGACGACGAGCAGTTCGTCGGCTCCGCCCTGGAGATCTCCTGCAACAGCACGTACGTGCACGGCGCGCCCTCCCCGCTCGTCGACGAGCGGATGCGCCGCCGCGCCCAGGACCTGGCGGCCGCGCGCGGCCCGCGCCAGGCCGCGTTCGTGGAGCGGATGCTGACCGACCCGCCCAGCACGCGCGCGTGGGTCCGGCGGCTCATGGAGGACTGCGACGAGGCCTTCTTCGCGGACACCTGGCGCCGGGTCCGGATCCAGCTCGCCGCCGACGCCCGCCACAAGACCGAGCTCATGCGCCGCAAGGGGCTGGCCGAGGCCGTCGCCGACGCCTCCGCCGCGATGAGCCTGGAGGAGGACGAGAAGGGCTCCCGGATCGTCGTCGACAAGCTCGTCCAGGGCCGGACCAGCGCCGAGGGAACCGCGGTGACGTTCCTGCCGACGGCCTTCGGCTGGCCGCACCTGTTCGCGCTGTACACGCCCGGCTGGCAGCCCGTCATCCAGTACCCGATCCCCGCCCGCGACCTCGGCGGCGCGGCCTCCGTCGAGGCGGTCAAACTGCGCCTGGAGGCCGTCGCCCATCCCATGCGGATGCGGCTCTGCCGCAGTCTGGCGCGCGGCTCCAGCACGACGAGCGAGCTGGCCGACGCGTACAACATCACCGCGCCCGAGGTCTCCCGCCACCTCGCGGTCCTCAAGAAGGCCGGGCTGATCACCACCCAGCGCCGCGGCCGGTACGTGCTCCACCAGCTCGACGTGGCCGTCGTCGCCCGGCTGGGCAGCGACTTCCTGGAGTCGGTGCTCCGGTAGGAGCCGGTAGGAGCCGGTAGGAGCAGCGGGCTAGATCGCCCCGCCGCCCGCCCGGACCAGGCCCGTCTCGTACGCCAGGACCACGACCTGGACCCGGTCGCGCAGGCCCAGCTTGGTCAGGATGCGGCCCACGTGCGTCTTCACCGTCGCCTCGGAGAGGACCAGCCGAGCGGCGATCTCGCCGTTCGACAGACCCTGCGCGACCAGCATCATCACCTCCCGCTCCCGGTCCGTCAGCCGCCCCAGCTCCTTGTGCTCGGGCTCCTTGCCCGAGGACGGCAGCATCGGCGAGAAGCGGTCCAGGAGCCGGCGCGTGGTCGACGGCGCCACCACCGCGTCGCCGCTGTGCACCGAGCGGATCGCGCCGAGCAGCTCCGCCGGCGGCACGTCCTTCAGCATGAAGCCGCTCGCACCCGCCTTGAGCCCCGAGAACGCGTACTCGTCGAGGTCGAAGGTCGTCAGGATCAGCACCTTCGGGGCGTCCGGCTCGGAGCAGATCCGCCGGGTCGTCTCCACCCCGTCCAGCTTGGGCATGCGCACGTCCATCAGGACGACGTCGACCGCCGTGGAACGCAGCACCTCCAGGGCCTCGACCCCGTCGCCCGCTTCCGCCACGACCTCCATGTCCGGCTGGGCGGCGAGCACCATGCGGAAACCGGTCCGCAGCAGCACCTGGTCGTCGACGAGCATCACGCGGATGGACATCAGGTCAGTTCCTTAGGGGTCGTCAGTGAGCGGGCTTGAGGGGGAGCAGGGCGCTGATCCGGAAACCGCCGCCGGGCCGCGGCCCCGCGTCCAGGGTGCCGCCCACCATGCCGACCCGCTCCCGCATGCCGATCAGACCGTGGCCCCGCCCGTCGGCGCCCCCGTCCTCGTACATCTCCTGCGGAGCGCCCCGGCCGTCGTCCTCGACGAGCAGACCGAGACCGTCGTCGAAGTAGACGAGCCGCACGCTGGCGCCGACGTCGGGACCGCCGTGCTTGCGCGTGTTGGTGAGGGCCTCCTGCACGATCCGGTACGCGGTGAGCTCGACGCCGCTGGGCAGCGGGCGGGGGCTCCCCTCGATCGCGAAGTCGACGGTGAGACCGGCCCCCCGCACCTGCTCGACGAGGTCCTCGATCTGCTGGACGTCGGGCTGCGGCACGTACTCCCCGGCCTCCTGGTGCTCGCCGGTGCGCAGGATCCCGAGGAGTCTGCGCATCTCGGCGAGCGCCTGCCGGCCCGTGGTGGAGATCGTCTCCAGGGCCTGCTTGGCGGTCTCCGGGGAGGAGTCCATGACATAGGCGGCGCCGTCGGCCTGGACCACCATCACCGACACGTTGTGCGCGACGACGTCGTGCAGCTCGCGGGCGATGCGGGCGCGCTCGGCGGCGACCGCGACCTTCGCCTGGGCCTCGCGCTCCTTCTCCAGGCGGGAGGCCCGCTCCTCCAGCTGCGCGAAGTAGGCCCGGCGGGTGCGGAGCGAGTCGCCGAGCACCCAGGCGAGGGCGAACGGCACGGTCATGATGATCGTGAAGAAGACCTTGGCGGCGCCGGATTCCGAGCCCTCCATGGGCCATCTGAGCTGGGAGAGCGTCGAGGCGCTGAGTCCGCCGATGAGGGCGAGGCGGGACGCCCAGCGGGGGCCGTCGTGCGCCGCGACCGTGAAGATGATCACGAGCATGGCGAAGTCGGCCATGAACGGCACCAGGCCGAGGGCGAGCTGGGTCAGCCCCAGCGCGACCGCCAGCAGCAGCATCCTCTCCGGCGCCCGGCGCCGCAGGGCCACGACCAGGGAGAAGAGCAGGGCCACGACGCCGTACCCGAGGCCGCTGCCGCCCACCGTGCCCGCCGACACCACCCACAGCAGGGAGAACCCGAGGAGGACGACGGCCCAGAAGGTGTCGACGCCCGTCGGGTGTCTGCGAATGAAGTCGTAAAGGCGCTGCACGTCACCCAGAGTAGGGAAGAGAGATAGGTGCAGGGATCAACCGTGGGGCCGATCCTTGGCGCGGGACCCGTACTCCCCGAGGTGGAGACTGGGGCACGTGACGGATGAGACGTGTCAGTGGCAGGGGTGGCGGGAGGCCACGGAGCGGGCGCTGTACGGCCCCGGGGGCTTCTATCTGCGCACCGAGGGACCGGCGGGGCACTTCCGCACCTCGGTGCACGCCTCCCCGCTCTTCGCGGCGGCCGTGGCCCGGCTGCTCGGCGAGGTCGCGGAGGAGCTGGGGACGGACGGGGTCGACCTGGTGGACGTGGGCGCGGGGCGCGGCGAGCTCCTGACGGCGGTGCTCGCGGCCGTCGGGTCCTCGCTCTCCGTACGGGCGTACGCGGTCGAGCGCGCGGCCCGCCCGGACGGGCTCGACCCACGGGTGGAGTGGACGGACCGGGTGCCGGAGGGCGTGCGGGGGCTGCTCTTCGCGAACGAGTGGCTCGACAACGTGCCGGCGGACGTCGCCGAGGCGGACCCGGCGGGCACGGTCCGGTACGTGGAGGTCGCCCCGGACGGCAGCGAACGGCTCGGCGCCCCCGTCACCGGCCCGGACGCCGACTGGCTGGCCCGCTGGTGGCCGCTGCGGGAACCGGGCACGCGGGCCGAGATCGGGCGGCCCCGCGACGAGGCCTGGGCGGCGGCGGTCGGCTCGCTGACGGCGGGCCGCGCGGTGGCCGTGGACTACGCGCACGTACGGGCCTCCCGGCCGCCCTTCGGCTCCCTGACCGGCTTCCGCGCGGGCCGCGAGGTCCCGCCCGTCCCGGACGGCAGCTGCGACGTGACCTCCCATGTGGCGCTGGACGCGTGCGCGGGGCTCACGGCGGGGCTCCCCGCCGCGGAGCTGGTCACGCAGCGGGAGGCCCTCGGGCGGCTCGGGGTGTCCGGGGAGCGGCCGCCGCTCGCGCTCGCCTCGACCGACCCCGCCGGGTACGTCCGCGCGCTCGCCTCCGCGGGCGAGGCGGCGGAGCTCACCGCCCGGGGCGGTCTCGGCGACTTCCTCTGGCTGATCCAGCGGGTCCCGGGCGCCGTCCGCTGACCCGAGGGGCCCGGGGCCGCCGGGCCGCGGGGGATACTGGCCGCATGACGGAGACGACGGTCGGAATCGGCGGCGCGGCGGAGAGCACCGACATGGTGCTGAACATCGGCCCGCAGCACCCCTCGACCCACGGCGTGCTCCGGCTCCGGCTCGTGCTCGACGGCGAGGTCGTCCGGCACGCCGAGCCGGTGATCGGCTATATGCACCGGGGCGCCGAGAAGCTCTTCGAGGCGCGCGACTACCGGCAGATCATCATGCTGGCCAACCGCCACGACTGGCTGTCCGCCTTCTCCAACGAGCTCGGCGTCGTCATGGCCGTCGAGCGGATGCTCGGCATGGAGGTCCCGGAGCGGGCCGTGTGGACGCGGACGCTCCTCGCCGAGCTGAACCGGGTCCTCAACCACCTGATGTTCCTCGGCTCGTACCCGCTCGAACTGGGCGGGATCACGCCCGTCTTCCACGCCTTCCGGGAGCGCGAGGAGCTCCAGGCGGTGATGGAGGAGGTCTCCGGCGGCCGGATGCACTACATGTTCAACCGGGTCGGCGGCCTCAAGGAGGACCTGCCGGCCGGCTGGCTGGGGCGGGCGCGACAGGCCGTCGCGGACGTGCGGTCGCGGATGGACGTGTACGACCGGCTGGTCCTCGGCAACGAGATCTTCCGCGGCCGTACGCGCGGGGTTGGGGTCCTCGCGCCGTCGACCGTCCACGCGTACGGGGTGTCGGGGCCCATCGCCCGTGCCTCGGGGGTCGACTTCGACCTGCGCCGCGACGAGCCGTACCTCGCGTACGGGGAGCTCCAGGACACCCTGAAGGTCGCCGTGCGGCAGGAGGGCGACTGTCTCGCGCGGTTCGAGTGCCTGCTCGACCAGACGCACAACTCCCTGGACCTGGCGGACGCCTGCCTGGACCGGATGGCCGAGCTGCCGCCAGGGCCGATCAACCAGCGGCTGCCGAAGGTGCTCAAGGCGCCGGAGGGGCACACGTACGCCTGGACCGAGAACCCGCTCGGCGTCAACGGCTACTACCTGGTGTCCAAGGGCGAGAAGACCCCGTACCGGCTGAAGCTGCGCTCGGCGTCCTTCAACAACATCCAGGCGCTGGTGGAACTGCTGCCGGGGACGCTGGTCGCGGACATGGTGGCGATCCTGGGCTCGCTGTTCTTCGTCGTCGGCGACATCGACAAGTAACGGGCCCCGTTGTGGGCGCGCTTCCGCCCGTTGTGGGCAGGCGTTCCTCCGGGGCGGTGCCCACCCCGTTGTGGGCAGGCGTTCCGCAAGGGGCGATGGGGGTCCCCCCTGCTCGAGCGAAGCCGAGAGCTTGGGGGAGGGTGGGCACAACGGACGGCGCCCTTGCCGGCGCCAGAGGCTCCCGAGCCTGAACCCGCACCCCTGGTGACGGCGCAGTCGTGGTGCGGGCCAAGGCGCGGAACGCGGAGGCGCCGCGGAAGGGCGCCGTCCCGTGTGCCCACCCGTCCCGCCCTGCGGGACGATTGCCCACACGGGCAGCGGGCGCGGGCCCACACGGGGGGGCGCGTCGTCAGGAGTTGACCGCGCCTCGGAGTTCCGCCACGTCCAGTTGTTCCGTTTCGTCGTGGGCCGTCAGGTCGATGACCTGCCCGATCGCCCGCGGCGCCGCCAGAGCCAGGACCTCCTCGCCCACGACGTCCGCGAGGTCGGAGTTCTGCACGGCCTCGATGACCGCCGCCGCCTTCTGCGTACCGAAGAAGTCGAAGCCGCCCTCGGGCCGCGGAACGGGCCTGCGCGCCGCGTACGGCACGATCGCGGCCGCGACCGGCACCGCCGGCAGGGCGGCAGCGGCGGTGGTGGAGGCGGGCGGGAGCGCGGGAGCGGTGGCGGCCGTACGGGAGTGCTGCTCGGTTCCGGCGGCCGCCGCGTGCTTCCCCTGCGGCTCCTCCGTCTCCCGGGCGCGCTCGGCGAGGTCGCGGGCGCGGGCCGCCTCGGCCGTGCGGCGGGCCTGCTGGGCCGCGGCGTTGCGGGGGAGGTCGCGCAGCGCCTGGGCGGCGCGGCGGTACGCCTCCGGGGTGGGCGTGGAGCCACCGGCCGGCAGCGCCTTCGCCTCGGTCGCGGCGCTCGTCTCCAGGGCGAGGACGCGGCGGCCTTCGAGGGCGCTGGCCCGCTCGGTCTCCGCGGTGGCGTACCGGCGGAGCAGGTCGGCGTGCTCGCCGCGCAGCCCGGCCAGCTCCACGCGCTTGGCGCGGAGCTTGGCGTCGAGCCGGGCGCGGAGAGCGCGGGACTCCTCCAGGTCGGCCTCCAGCTCGGCGGTCCGCTCCTCGGCCTTCCACACCTCGGCGGCGCGCGCCCGGTCCAGCTCGGCGACCTTCAGACCGGCGCTCCGGTCCCAACTGCGCATGAGGACGGCACCGGTGATGGCGGCGACCGCCGCCGCGGCCGCGAGCAGCCGCGCGATCACCGGGTCGCCGGGCAGCCAGGCGGCCGCGGCGCACACGACCGCGGCGCCGGCGACCGCGGAGGGCGGCAGCAGCTTGTGCAGAGGCGGGGAATGGCGGTGGCGTCCACGTGGCATGGCCTGAAATTTACCGTGCGTAGGCGCCATGTGGGGCGTCGGCCCGGCAATCTCTTGGCCACTTCTCGCCATCAGAAGTGGATATCGATGGTTCCGGTTCCGTTTCGGGCCGACTCCCCTCCCCCGCCGCCTACTTCTTGAGCAGCCCCTTCGTCTCCAGATACTCCTTGGCGACGTCCTCGGGCTTCGCCCGCTCGGCGTCCACCTTGCGGTTGAGTTCGGCGAGATCCGCTGTGGTCAGCACCTTGGTGATCTTGTCGAGGGCGGCGGCTATCTCCGGAGAGCCCGCGTCCTTGGCGTTGACCACCGGCAGCACGTTGTCCGCGTTCTGCAGGTGCTTGTCATCGGTCAGGAAGACGAGACCGTACGTGTCGATCGTGGCGTCCGTGGTGGTCGTCAGGACCAGCTGGTCCACGCCGTCCTTGACCGCCTGCTTGGCCTGCGGCGTACCGACGCCCTTGGGGTCGATCCCGGCCACGTCGATCCCGTACGTCTTCTCCAGACCGGGCGCGCAGAAGGGCCGCACCGCGCATTCGTCACCGGCGGCGATCTTCACCTTCAGCTTCGAGGCGCCGAGATCGGAAAGCGTCGTCAGCTTGTTCTTCTCGGCGAATTCCTTCGTCACCGCGAAGGCGTTCTGATCGACGGCCTCTCCCGCCGCGAGCACCTTCAGACCGCGCGGTTCGGCGAGCTTCCGCAGCGCGTCCACGGTGGCCGTCACGTCGCCCGAGGCGACCGGCTTGTCCTCGGGCGCCTTCGGCCCGTTCACCTTCGCGTTGAGGAATTCCGCGATCGTCGCCGCGTATTCCGGGACGACGTCGATCTCGCCCTTCTCGAGGGAGGGTTCGTACAGCTCGCGATTCTTCACCGTCGTGATGGACACCGAGTATCCGGCGGCCCGCAGCGACTGCGCGTACAGCTCGGCGAGGACCTTGGCCTCCGTGAAGGCGGCCGCGCCGACCACCAGCGAGCCCTTCTCCCCGCCGGCAGAGCCGCCGGAGCTCCCGGAGCCCTTCTGCTTGCCTTCCTCCAGGCTGTCACCGCCGCACGCCGCGAGGGCGGCGGTCAGCGCCGCCGTACCCAGCAGCGCGCCCGCGATACGCGAGACCCTGTTCACGACATCACCCATCCCAGTCAGCGTTCAACAAGTCGTCCGTGTCGGTCGAAAAGGCGGTCCGCGGCCACCAGGACGCCCTCCACCAGGAGGGCGAGCAGCGCCACGAGCACGGCGCCCGCGACGACCTGCGCGGTGTCGTACGTGGCGAAGCCGGCCGTGATGATCCGGCCCAGGCCGCCCTGTCCGACCATCGCGGCGACCGTCGCCGTGGCGACCACCTGGACCGCGGCCGAGCGGACCCCGGTCATCACCACGGGCCGGGCCAGCGGGAGTTCGACCCGGAGGAAGAGCTGGCCGCCCGTCATCCCCATGCCCCGCGCGGCCCGGACCGCGGCCCGGTCCACCTCCCGGACCCCCACGTACGCGTTGGTGAGGAGCGGGGGTATCGCGAACAGCACGAGGGCCACCACGGTCGGGACATAGCCGGCGTTCCGCAGGGGCGACACCATGAACAGGGCGAGGACCGCGAAGACGGGGATCGCCCGTCCCACGTTCGACACGTTCACCGCGAGCGCCCCGCCCCGGCCGAGGTGGCCGAGCCACAGGCCGAGGGGCAGCGCGAGCGCCGCGGCGATCAGGAGCGCGGCCCCGCTCACGTACACGTGCTCGGTGAGCCGCTGCCCGATGCCGTCCTCGCCCGTCCAGTGCGCGCCGGTGGTGAGCCAGCCCCAGGCGTCCGTCACGATGCCCATCTCACCCACCTCCCGGCGCGGTCCGTATCCGGGTCCACGGCGTCAGCAGCCGCTGGAGGCCCAGGAGCAGCAGGTCGGCGGTGACGGCGAGCAGCACGCACAGCACCGAGGCGGCGAGCATCTGCGCCTTGAAGAAGGTCGGCAACGCGTCCTCGATGAGATTGCCCAGGCCGCCGCGGCCGACGACCGAACCGACCGTCGTCAGCGCGATCGTGGAGACCGTCGCCATCCGTATCCCCGCCATCAGCACCGGGAGCGCGAGGGGGAGTTCGACCTGCCAGAGCATCCGCAGCGAGCCGTACCCCATGCCCCGGGCGGCCTCCCGGGTCTCGGCCGGCACGGCGGCGAGCCCCGCCAGGGTGTTCCGCACGAGGATCGTCAGCGCGTACAGCACGAGGCCCGTCACGACCAGCGCCGCCGAGAGCCCGAAGAAGGGCAGCAGCAGCGAGAACATCGCGAGCGACGGCACCGTGTAGAGCAGGGTGGTCAGACCGAGGACCGGGCCGGCGAACCGGGGCCGGGCGCGGACGAGCAGCGCGAGGGGCACCGCGACGGCGAGCGCGATCAGCACGGACGCGACCGTGATTCCCACATGCTGGAGCAGCGCGTCCGTCAACTCCTCGCCGCGCGTGCGCAGATACTCACCGCAGATCCAGTCGTTCGTGACCAGACAGTTCGGCGCGCTCATCGTCCCTCCCCCCGGTTCGTCGACCCTCCCGAACGCTTGTGTGACGACCCTAACCCCCGCCACCGACAATCCCCGAGACCCGCCACAATGCGGCAACACGCCCTTCACACACCCCCGGCACCCAGGGGACAGAATGGGGAACCATGATCCGGTTCGAGCACGTGACCAAGCGGTACGACGACGGCACGACGGCGGTCGACGACCTCTCCTTCGAGGTCGCCGAGGGCGAACTCGTCACCCTGGTCGGCCCGTCCGGCTGCGGCAAGACGACCACGATGATGATGGTGAACCGGCTCGTCGAGCCGACCTCCGGCCGCGTCCTCGTCGACGGGAAGGACATCGCCGGCGTCGACCCGGTCGCCCTGCGCCGCAAGATCGGCTACGTCATCCAGCAGGTCGGGCTCTTCCCGCACCGCACGGTCCTCGACAACACCGCGACCGTCCCCGCCCTGCTCGGCTGGAAGAAGGCCGACGCACGCGCGCGTGCGGCCGAACTCCTCGACCTCGTCGGCCTCGACCCGGCCGTGTACGGCTCCCGCTACCCCGCCCAGCTCTCCGGCGGGCAGCGCCAGCGCGTCGGGGTCGCCCGCGCCCTCGCCGCCGACCCGCCCGTCCTCCTCATGGACGAGCCCTTCGGCGCCGTCGACCCGGTCGTCCGCGAGCGCCTCCAGAACGAGTTCCTCGCGCTCCAGGCCACCGTCCGCAAGACCGTCCTCCTCGTCACCCACGACATCGAGGAGGCCGTCCGCATGGGCGACCGCATGGCCGTCTACGGACACGGGCGCATCGAACAGTTCGACACGC
This sequence comes from Streptomyces sp. NPDC055815, assembly GCF_053616475.1. NCBI lineage: Bacteria > Bacillati > Actinomycetota > Actinomycetes > Kitasatosporales > Streptomycetaceae > Streptomyces > Streptomyces sp. NPDC055815. Next base: position 23,293 of record NZ_JBSHDU010000030.1, read on the forward strand.
CGGCCACCGTCCTCGGCTCCCCCGCCACCCCGTACGTCGCGGACTTCGTCGGCAGCGACCGCGGCCTCAAGCGGCTCGCGGTCACCCCCGTCACCGAGGCCGACCTCGACCCCGTACCCGGCACCGGCAAGGACCCGGACGGCGCCCCCGCCCCCGTAACCCTGGGGACCTCCCTCAAGGACGCCCTCGCCGCGCTCCTCCAGCACGACACCGGCCGGCTCACCGTCACCGGCGCGGACGGCCGGCCGCTCGGCGTCCTCACCCCCGCCGGCGTCCACCGCGCCCTGCGCCGCGCCTCGGCACCCGAAGACGCCCCAGGGCCTGTCCGACCCTGATCCGGCCTGATCCGAAAGACAGCCCCTAGTCCGCGCTGAGCCTCTCGGCCAGCCACACCAGGCCCGGCGGGATCTCACGGTTCCACGTGTTGAAGTTGTGGCCGCCGCTGTCCAGGACGATCGACGAGACCTGCGCCGGGCTCTTCACCTTCCGGATGAACTCCCGCGTGGCCTTCAGGTTGCCCTCGCCCTTCTTCGACGTGGTCACCAGGAACGAGGTGTTCCCCACCTTCCCGTGGTCCAGGCTCCACAGCAGGTCGCCCCGCCTGCGCAGCGCGGCGTCCCCGTGGAACAGGTCCCCGGTGGTGACGTCCTCCGCCGCCTTGTAGTACGCCGAGAGGCCCGCACCGGCCGCGAACCGGTCCGGATGGTGGAGGGCGATCTTCAGCGCGCAGTAACCCCCCGTCGAGTTCCCCATGAAGCCCCAGTTCCGCGCCTTCGTCCCCACCCGGTACGTCTCCGAGACCGCCTTCGGCAGGTCCTCGGCGAAGAAGGTCTCCGCCCGCGGGCCCCCGGGGATGTCCACGCACTCGGTGTCCCGCGGCGGCGCCACCGTCGGACGCAGCATCACCAGGATCATCGGCTGCATCCGCCCCTCCTTCGCCTGGAGGTACGCCGTCCGGGGGTACTTGAGGCCCTTGATCAGGTTCTCCGCCGTGCCCGGGTACCCCGTGAGCACCACGGCCGCCGGGAACGTCCGCTTGGCGTACTGCGCCTGGAAGTACTCCGGCGGCAGGTACACATAGGCCTGCGAGGCGATCCCCGACCGCTCCCCCTCCACCACGACCTTCTGGATCTGGCCGCCGACCGAGGGACGGCCGCCGCCGGGCACGTCGACCGCCTGCGTCCCCACCACCCGTACGTCCTTCGAACCGGCCGCGTGGTCGACGACCACCCCCATCTCCTGCTCCTGCCCGAACAGGTCGGCCCACGAGCCGTAGAAGAGGAACGAACGATTCGCCGCGAGGCCCACCGCCGCGAACAGCGCCACCTGGGTCACGAGCAGCAGCCCCACCCGGCCCGCGACCGGCCGCCAGCCGCGCCGCGCGAGCCTCGGCCACAGCAAGACCGTGGCCAGGAACAGCACCACGGCCAGCACCACGGCCGACACGAGGACTTTGTCGCTGGTGAGACCCATGAGACGTCCGAGCCTTCTTTCCGAGATTTTCCTGTGGACGAATGAACCCGACCCCGCGCGCCTCCGTCATAGAAGGCGCACCAGCCGGAACGGCCCGCCGAACGCGCCGCGGGGCCCGACCGGAGTCAAAGACCCTGCGCAGGACCACGGGAAGTACAGGAAGCCATGTCTGTCACGGTAGATGGGGACAAATCGGGATTGGTTCCGGTTCGGGTGCGACGGATTCTCCGCGGCCCCCGTCCCGAGAAGGTCCCGGCCCTCGTCGGCACGGCCTGCACCCTCATCGGCCTCATCGACATCGCCGCCGGGGTCTTCCCCCGCTTCCGCGCGAGCCGCATGCACGCCGTCGCCGAAGTCCTCCCCGGCACCCTCGGCCCCCTCTCCGCCGCCCTCTCCCTGAGCGCCGGCGTCCTCCTCCTGCTCCTCGCCCACGGCCTCAAGAGGAACAAGCGCCGCGCCTGGCGCGCCGCCGTCGTCCTCCTGCCCCTCGGCGCCGCCGCCCAGTTCGTCTGGCGCCACTCCGTCCTCGGCGCCCTCCTCTCCCTCGTCCTCCTCACCCTCCTCGTACGGCACCGGGACGAGTTCGCCGCCCTCCCCGACCCCCGCAGCCGCTGGCGGGCCCTCGCCAACTTCGTCGTCATGGGCGCCGGATCCATCGCCCTCGGCCTCGTCATCGTCAGCGCCCACCCCCGCCGGGTCGTCGGCAGCCCCAGCCTCGCCGACCGCCTCGAACACGTCCTGTACGGACTCCTCGGCTTCGAAGGCCCCGTCGGCTACACCAACGGCGTCGACTGGACCGTCGGCTACTCCCTCGGCGCCCTCGGCATGCTCACCGCCCTCACCACCATCTACCTGGCCTTCCGCCCCGAACACCCGGCCGCCCGGCTCACCGACGACGACGAGACCCGGCTCCGCGCCCTCCTCACCCAGCACGGCGGCCGCGACTCCCTCGGCCACTTCGCCCTCCGCCGCGACAAGGGCGTCGTCTTCTCCCCCAGCGGCAAGGCCGCCGTCTGCTACCGCGTCGTCTCCGGCGTCATGCTCGCCAGCGGCGACCCCATCGGCGACGTCGAAGCCTGGCCCGGCGCCATCGAACGCTTCATGGACGAGGCCAAGGCCCACTCCTGGACCCCCGCCGTCATGGGCTGCTCCGAGACCGGCGGCCAGGTCTGGACCCGCGAGACCGGCCTCGACGCCCTCGAACTCGGCGACGAGGCGGTGGTCGACGTCGCGGATTTCTCCCTCTCCGGCCGGGCCATGCGCAACGTCCGGCAGATGGTCAAGCGGATCGAACGCAACGGTTACACCACGCAGGTCCGCCGGGTCCGTGACCTCGACGACGAGGAACTCGAACGCGTCCGCCGCGCCGCCGCCGACTGGCGCGGCACCGACACCGAACGCGGCTTCTCCATGGCCCTCGGCCGCATCGGCGCCCCCGGCGACGGCGACGCCGTCATAGCGACCGCCCACAAGGACGACGACACCTCGCCCTACGGCGACCTCAAGGCGATCATCCACTTCGTGCCCTGGGGCCCCGACGGCATGTCCCTCGAACTCATGCGCCGCGACCGCTCCGCCGACCCCGGCATGAACGAACTCCTCATCGTCGCCGCCCTCCAGGCCTCCCCCGGCCTCGGCATCACGCGCGTGTCCCTCAACTTCGCCATGTTCCGCGCCGCCCTCGCCCGCGGCGAGAAGATCGGCGCGGGACCCGTCCTGCGGATCTGGCGCGGCCTCCTCGTCTTCCTCTCCCGCTGGTTCCAGATCGAGTCGCTCTACAAGTTCAACGCCAAGTTCCGGCCACGCTGGGAACCCCGCTTCGTCGTCTACCGCAAGAGCCGCGACCTCCCCCGCATCGGCTTCGCCGCCATGCAGGCCGAAGGCTTCGTGAACCTCGCCCTGCCCCGACCCTTCCCCCGCAGGCGCCCCGCCCCTGCCCCCCGCCCCTGCACCCACATCGTCCCCACCCAGACGGCCGACCGCGAGGTCCGCGCGGCCTGATATCGCCCCTGGGCCCTACGCTGGACACATGAGTACGACGATCGACCGGGGCACGGCCCGGGGCCTGCCGGAGTGGGACCGCTGCGCGGTCATGGGCGTGGTCAACGTGACCCCCGACTCCTTCTCCGACGGCGGCCGCTGGTTCGACACCACGGCCGCCGTCAAACACGGCCTCGACCTGGTCGCCGAGGGCGCCGACCTCGTCGACGTCGGCGGCGAGTCCACCCGCCCCGGCGCCACCCGCGTCGACGAGGACGAAGAGCTCCGCCGCGTCATCCCCGTCGTCCGCGGCCTCGCCGCCGAAGGCGTCACCGTCTCCGTCGACACCATGCGCGCCACCGTCGCCGCCCGCGCCGTCGAAGCCGGCGCCGTCCTCGTCAACGACGTCAGCGGCGGCCTCGCCGACCCCGGCATGGTCCCCGCCGTCGCCGCCGCCGAGGTCCCCTTCGTCGTCATGCACTGGCGCGGCTTCAGCGAGAACATGAACAGCCTCGCCGTGTACGACGACGTCGTCGGCGAAGTCGTCACCGAACTCCGCACCCGCATGGAGGCCGTCGTCGACGGCGGCATCGCCCCCGAACGGATCGTCATCGACCCCGGCCTCGGCTTCGCCAAGCTCGCCCCCCACGACCTGGCCCTCGTCGCCCACCTCCCCGAACTCCGCGCCCTCGGCCGCCCCCTCCTCGTCGCCGCCTCCCGCAAGCGGTTCCTCGGCCACGTCCTCACCCGGGAAGGCGCCACCCCGCCCCCCGCCCGCGAGCGCGACGCCGCCACCGCCGCCGTCTCCGCCATCGCCGCCCACACGGGCGCGTGGGCCGTCCGCGTCCACGAGGTACGGGCCACCGCCGACGCCGTACGGGTCGCCAGGGCCGTCGAGGGAGCCGCGTGAGCCGCACGGACCGCGGCACCGACGAGGCAGCCGTCGAAGCCGCCAACACCGCCTTCTACGAGGCCATGGAGACCGGCGACTTCGAGAGGCTGTCCGGACTCTGGCTCGACGACGGGGCCACCCCCATCACCTGCGTCCACCCCGGCTGGCCCGTCCTCACCGGCCGCGGCGAGGTGCTCCGCTCGTACGCCCTGATCATGGCGAACACCGACTACATCCAGTTCTTCCTCACCGACCTGCGGATCTCCCTCGCCGGCGACACCGCCCTCGTCACCTGCACCGAGAACATCCTCAGCGGCGGCCCCGCCGAGGACGGCGCCGAGCTCGGCCCCCTCGTGGGCCAGCTCGTCGTCGCCACCAATGTGTTCCGCCGCACATCCGCGGGCTGGCGGATCTGGTCCCACCACGCCTCCCCCGTCCTGGGAGACACCGAGGAAACGGGCGGTCCCGAGGACGGCCCCGAGGCTTCGAATCCACCCGCCTGACCCGCCTCCGGCCCCCCAAGGGCAAGCGCTGTCGGTCCCCGCAGGTAGATTCGAAGTGGACACCCGGCCGTCCGCACCCGGCTGCGTGGCCACCCGAACTACGACAGCAGGAGTGATTCGCGTGGATCGTGTCGCGCTGCGCGGCCTCAAGGCCCGGGGCCACCACGGCGTCTTCCCCAAGGAGCGCGAGGAGGGTCAGACCTTCATCGTGGACCTGGTCCTCGGCCTGGACACCCGCCCGGCGGCCGCCGAGGACGACCTCACGAAGACCGTGCACTACGGCATCGTCGCCGAAGAGGTCGTCGACGTCGTCCAGGGCGAGCCCGTCGACCTCATCGAAACCCTCGCCGAGCGCATCGCCCAGCAGTGCCTCAGCCACGCCGGGGTACAAGAGGTGGAGGTCGTCGTCCACAAGCCGGACGCGCCGATCACCGTGCCCTTCGACGACGTGACCATCACGATCACCCGGAGCCGACGATGAAGCCGACGCAGAGCGACCCCACCGTCCAGCCCGTGCCGGCCTCCGTCGTCGAGACCGTCGACGCCGCCGACACCACCCTCTCCAACCCCCGCTGGGCCGTCCTCGCCCTCGGCGCCAACCTCGGCAACCGCCTGGAGACCCTCCAGGGCGCCGTCGACGCCCTCGGCGACACCCCCGGCCTCCGGGTCAAAGCCGTCTCCCCCGTCTACGAGACGGCCCCCTGGGGCGTCGAGCCCGGCACCCAGCCCTCGTACCTGAACGCCGTCGCCCTCGTGAAGACGACGCTGCCGCCCTCCTCCCTCCTGGAGCGGGCCCACGCCGTCGAGGAGGCCTTCCACCGCGTCCGCGAGGAGCGCTGGGGCGCCCGCACCATCGACGTCGACATCGTCGCCTACGCGGACGTGATCTCCGAGGACCCCGTCCTCACCCTCCCGCACCCCCGCGCCCACCAGCGCGCCTTCGTCCTCGCCCCCTGGCACGACGTCGACCCCGACGCCCAGCTCCCCGGCCACGGCGCGGTCGCCGACCTCCTCGCCGCCCTCGGCCGCGAAGGCGTCACTCCCCGTGCCGACCTGGAACTCCGTCTCCCGGAGTAGTCGTTACGCTCGTGCCAGACCGCCCCAGCGACGACACGAAGGACATCCGGTGAAACAACTGCGGCTGAAGGTGCTCACCGGACTGTTCCTCGTGGCCGGCATCCTCTCCTGGGGAGCCGCCCGGCTCTGGGACGCGGTCGGCACCCTCCCCAGCGTGCCGATCGCGGCACCCATCGTCCTCGCCGTGATCGCCGTCGTCCTCACCGCGACCGCCCTCTCGATCCGCGCCCGCCTCAAGGCCCAGCGCGAGCGCCGACCCGGCGCCAAGGGCGTCGAACCCCTGATGGCGGCCCGCGCGGTGGTCTTCGGCCAGGCGAGCGCCCTGGTCGCCGCCCTCGTCGCCGGCATGTACGGCGGCACGGGCGTCTTCCTCCTCGGCTCCCTCGACGTCCCCGCCCGCCGCGACCAGGCCCTCTACGCGGCCTTCTCGGTCGTGGCGGGCATCGCCGTCATCGCCGCCGCCCTCTTCCTGGAGCGGGTCTGCAAGCTCCCGGAGGACGACGACGAAGGCCCGGGCAAGGCCCGGGCCTGAGGTACCGCTCCGTCGTGCGGCTCAGCGCGCCATGATGAGGCTCATCGCCTCGGCGCGGGTCGCGGGGTCACGCAGCTGGCCGCGGACGGCCGAGGTGATGGTCTTCGCGCCGGGCTTGCGGATGCCCCGCATCGACATGCACATGTGCTCGCACTCGAAGACCACGATGACGCCGCGCGGCTCAAGGATCTCCATCAGCGAGTCCGCCACCTGGGTGGTGAGCCGCTCCTGGACCTGGGGGCGGCGGGCGTAGACGTCCACCAGCCGGGCCAGCTTCGACAGGCCCGTGATCTTGCCCGAGGTGGACGGGATGTACCCGACGTGGGCCACCCCGCGGAACGGCACGAGGTGGTGCTCGCAGGTCGAGTACACCTCGATGTCCTTGACCAGCACCATCTCGTCGTGGCCCAGGTCGAACGTGGTCGTGAGGACGTCCTCCGGCTGCTGCCAGAGGCCCGCGAATATCTCCTTGTACGCCCGCGCCACCCGCGCCGGCGTCTCGCGCAGTCCCTCGCGGTCCGGGTCCTCGCCGACCGCGATGAGGAGCTCCCGTACGGCGTTCTCGGCGCGCTTCTCGTCGAACTCGCCGATCGTGCCCTCGCCGTCCAGCGTCACCGGGTCGGTCATCCTGTGCCTCGTTCCGTCTGACTGTGTGCGCGCGAAAGAGCCGCGCCCCCACAGGCTAGAACCTGTGGGGGCGCGGCTTCCATTCCGGGGTGCCCGAGCGGTCAGTCCTCGGGGGTGTCCACCGGGGCGATGTCGATGCCCTTCGTGGTGTCCACCGCCGGGGCCGCCGTGCCGTTCGCGCTGTTCGTCAGGGCCAGCTCCTTGGGGGAGAGGACCGGCGGACGCGTGGACGGGGTGCGGCGGGCCGAGCCCGTCCAGGCCGGGCGGGCCGGGCGCTTGACGATGGGGGCGAAGATCTCGGCGATCTCCTCCTTGCCCAGCGTCTCCTTCTCCAGGAGGGCGAGGACCAGGTTGTCGAGGACGTCGCGGTTCTCGACCAGGATCTCCCAGGCCTCGTTGTGCGCGGTCTCGATGAGCTTCTTGACCTCTTCGTCGACCAGCGCCGCGACCTCTTCCGAGTAGTCGCGCTGGTGCGCCATCTCACGGCCGAGGAAGGGTTCGGTGTTGTCGCCGCCGAACTTGATGGCGCCGAGCCGCTCCGTCATGCCGTACTGGGTGACCATCGCGCGGGCGGTGGCGGTGGCCTTCTCGATGTCGTTCGCCGCGCCCGTGGTCGGGTCGTGGAAGACGAGCTCCTCGGCCGCGCGGCCGCCCAGCATGTACGCCAGCTGGTCGAGCATCTCGTTGCGCGTGGTCGAGTACTTGTCCTCGTCCGGCAGGACCATCGTGTAGCCCAGGGCACGGCCGCGGGACAGGATGGTGATCTTGTGGACGGGGTCGGAGTTCGGCGAGGCCGCCGCGACCAGGGCGTGGCCGCCCTCGTGGTACGCGGTGATCTTCTTCTCCTTGTCCGACATGATCCGGGTCCGCTTCTGCGGGCCCGCGACCACACGGTCGATCGCCTCGTCCAGAGCCTTGTTGTCGATCAGCTTCTGGTCGCTGCGGGCGGTGAGGAGCGCCGCCTCGTTGAGGACGTTGGAGAGGTCCGCGCCGGTGAAGCCGGGGGTGCGACGGGCGACGGCGCCGAGGTCGACGTCCGGGGCGACCGGCTTGCCCTTCTGGTGGACCTTGAGGATCTCCAGACGGCCCTGCATGTCCGGGCGGTCGACGGCGATCTGCCGGTCGAAACGGCCGGGGCGCAGGAGCGCCGGGTCGAGGATGTCGGGGCGGTTCGTGGCGGCGATCAGGATGACGCCGCCCTTCACGTCGAAGCCGTCCATCTCGACGAGGAGCTGGTTGAGGGTCTGCTCGCGCTCGTCGTGGCCGCCGCCGAGGCCGGCGCCGCGGTGGCGTCCGACGGCGTCGATCTCGTCGACGAAGACGATCGCGGGAGCGTTGGCCTTGGCCTGCTCGAAGAGGTCGCGGACCCGGGAGGCGCCGACGCCGACGAACATCTCGACGAAGTCGGAGCCGGAGATCGAGTAGAACGGCACGCCGGCCTCGCCGGCGACGGCGCGCGCGAGGAGCGTCTTGCCGGTTCCGGGCGGACCGTAGAGCAGGACGCCCTTGGGGATCTTGGCGCCGACGGCCTGGAACTTCGCGGGCTCCTGGAGGAACTCCTTGATCTCGTGGAGTTCCTCGACGGCCTCGTCCGAGCCGGCGACGTCGGCGAACGTGGTCTTCGGCGTGTCCTTGGTGATGAGCTTCGCCTTGGACTTGCCGAACTGCATGACGCGGGAGCCGCCGCCCTGCATCTGGTTCATCAGGAAGAGGAAGACGACCACGATGAGGACGAAGGGGAGGAGCGAGAGCAGGATCGAGACGAAGGGCGACTGCTTCGTCGGGGAGACGGTGTAGCCCTTCTCGATCTGCCCGGCCTCGAACTTCTCCTGGAGCTTGTCGGCGAGGTCCGCGCCCTGGGTGCCGATGTAGCTGGCCTGGACCTTGCTGCTCTTGTCGATCTTCTGGCCGTCGACGAGCTCGATCTTGATGATCTGCTCGTCACCGGTGGTGAGCTTTGCCTGCTTGACCTGGTTCTTGTCGATCGCCTGGACGACCTGGCCGGTGTCCACCGTCTTGTAGCCCTCGGACGAGCCGACGACCTGCATCAGCACGACCACGGCGAGGACGGCCAGCACGATCCACATGACCGGCCCACGGAAGTATCGCTTCACGTCCATCCATACGGAGCGAGTACGCCCCGTCCCTCCTGCCCGTAGGAAAATGCTGCTGTGAGAGCTGCTGTGTGAAAAAGCTGTTCTTCGGACGGTACCTCAGCATCGTCGCCCGCGACCGCCTTCCCGTGGTTCAACGGAGGGAAGGCGGTGCGGGTTCCCCGTGAGGCCGGAGTCTCAGCCGCCGTAGACGTGCGGGGCGAGCGTGCCGACGAACGGCAGGTTCCGGTACTTCTCGGCGTAGTCGAGGCCGTAGCCCACGACGAACTCGTTGGGGATGTCGAAGCCGATCCACTTGACGTCGATGGCGACCTTCGCGGCCTCCGGCTTGCGCAGGAGGGTGCACACCTCGAGGGAGGCGGGCTCGCGGGAGCCGAGGTTCGACAGCAGCCAGGACAGGGTCAGGCCGGAGTCGATGATGTCCTCGACGATCAGGACGTGCTTGCCCTTGATGTCGGTGTCGAGGTCCTTGAGGATCCGGACGACGCCGGAGGACTGGGTGCCGGCGCCGTAGGAGGAGACGGCCATCCAGTCCATGGTGACGGGGGTGGACAGGGCGCGAGCCAGATCCGCCATCACCATCACCGCGCCCTTGAGGACGCCGACGATGAGCAGGTCCTTGCCCGCGTATTCCGCGTCGATCTTCGCGGCCAGCTCTGCCAGCTTGGCGTCGATCTCTTCCTTGGTGATGAGCACCGACTGGAGGTCGGTGCCCATGTCCTTCTCGTTCACCCGGGTCACTTTCGTTGCAGCGTGCGTCAGCCTTGCCGGATGACCAGTCTGCCACCCTGACGGCGCGCTTCGACGCGGCCGGGCAGGTTGATGGCCCCTTGGCCGCGCCATCCGGTGATGAGCCGGTCGACTTCTTCGATGTGGCGGGCGAAGAGGGAGCCGGCGGGGGCGCCCTCGGCGATGACGGCGCGGCGCAGGACTCGGCGGCGTACGGCGGGGGGCAGCCCGAAGAGCTTGGCGCATTCGAGGGCGCCCGCCTCGTCTCGTACGGCGGTCTCGGCGTCGGCGGCCCAGGTGTCGAGGGCGTCGGCGTCGTCGCGGGAGAGCTGGGCCGTACGGGCGAGGGCTTCGACGACGCCCTTGCCGAGGGCCTTCTCGAGGGCGGGGAGGCCTTCGTGGCGGAGGCGGGAGCGGGTGTAGGCGGGGTCGCTGTTGTGCGGGTCGTCCCAGACGGCGAGTTCCTGGGCGATGCAGGCCTTGCGGACGGTCTGGCGGTCGAGCTGGAGGAAGGGGCGCCGGTAGCGGCCGGAGGTGCCGGAGACGGCGGCCATGCCGGAGAGGGAGCGGATGCCGGAGCCGCGGGCGAGCCCGAGGAGGACGGTCTCGGCCTGGTCGTCGCGGGTGTGGCCGAGGAGGACCGCGGTGGCGCCGTGGCGTTCGGCGGCGGCGTCGAGGGCGGCGTACCGGGCGTCGCGGGCGGCGGCCTCGGGCCCTCCTTCGCGGCCGACGGTGACCGTGACGGACTCGACGGGGGCGAGTCCGAGGGCGGTCATGCGTCCGACGACCTCGGCGGCCCGGGTGTCGGAGCCGTCCTGGAGGCCGTGGTCGACGGTGATGCCGCCGGCGCGTACGGGGAGTTTGCGGGCCTCGAAGGCGAGGGCGGAGGCGAGCGCCATGGAGTCGGCGCCTCCGGAGCAGGCGACGAGCACCAGCGGTGCGTCGCCGGTGGTGTGTTCGGTGAGGACGTCGTGGAGTACGCGGCGGACCGCCAGGCGTATCGCCGCGACCGCAGGATGGGGACCCATGTCCGGTGCCCTTCGTGAATGGGGGTGGGGTGCCTCGGTCGGAGTCTTAACGGTCGGAAAGGGGGGTTCGGTCACTCAGAGTGCGTCGATGGTGACAGAAACCCGGCCGTTACCCGAGCATTGCACGCCTCACCCCATGCCCAGGGTCCCTCGGATGGGTGATTGGTGGGGTGTTCCGAGGTGTTCCTGTGTCGTGTGCCGCTCCTGTCTCAGGAGTCTGCCTTACGGTGCACCCTCGCGATCCAGTCGGCGGGGGCGGCGATCTCGCTCTTGGTGGGGAGCGTGTTGGGTGAGGTCCAGACGCGGTTGAAGCCGTCCATGCCGACCTGGTCGACGACGGCGCGGACGAAGCGCTCGCCGTCGCGGTACTGGCGGAGCTTGGCGTCGAGGCCGAGGAGCCGGCGCAGGGCGAGGTCGAGGCGGGAGGCGCCGCGGGCGCGGCGGGCCTGGAACTTCTCGCGGATCTCGGCGACGGAGGGGACGACCTGGGGTCCGACGCCGTCCATGACGTAGTCGGCGTGGCCTTCGAGGAGCGACATGACGGCGGTGAGGCGGCCGAGGATCTCGCGCTGCTCGGGGGTCTGGACGAGTTCGACGAGGGAGGGGGCGGGTTCGCCCTCCTCGCCCTCGGGGCGGCCGCTGGCGAGGGTCTGGGCGGCTTCGCGGAGGCGTTCGACGACGGTGCCGGGGTCGACGTCGGTGGCGGCGAGGAACGACTGGATCTCGCCCTGGAGGTGGTCGCGGAGCCAGGGGACGGCGGTGAACTGGGTGCGGTGGGTCTCCTCGTGGAGGCAGACCCAGAGCCGGAAGTCGTGCGGGGAGACGTCGAGTTCGCGTTCGACGTGGACGATGTTGGGGGCGACGAGGAGGAGGCGTCCGCCGCCGTTCGCACCGGCGGGGAGGTCGCGGGTGGCGGGGGCGAAGGTCTCGTACTGGCCGAGGATGCGGGAGGCGAGGAAGGACAGCAGCATCCCGAGTTCGACGCCGGTGACCTTGCCGCCGACGGCGCCGAGGACGGCGCTGCCGGGGTTGCCGGAGCGGCGTTCCTGCATCTTGCCGAGGAGCGGGGTGAGGAGTTCGCGGAAGCCGGCGACGTTGGCCTTGATCCAGCCGGCGCGGTCGACGACGAGGACGGGGGTGTCGTGCGGTTCGGTGCCCTCGGGGATCATCCGGGTGTAGGCGCGGACGTGTTCCTCGGACGCCTTGGCGTGCCTGCGGAGTTCGGCGACGACCTCGCGGGCCTCGTCGCGGCTGACTTCGGGTCCGGGCCGCACGAGGCGGGTCGCGGTCGCGACCGCGAGGTTCCAGTCGACCATCCCGGATGTGCCTGCGCCACCGATGCTCGTCATGCGTCAACCGTACGGGCTCGACGCCTGTTCGGTGAGGGTTCGAAGCGGGGCGTGTGGGCTCACTTCCGGCCCGCGAGTGCGGCGGAGAGCCGGTCGAGGGCGGGCTGCGCCTCGTACGGAGAAGGGGTGCGGCCGGCGAGGAACGCGAAGGCGAGGAGGCGTCCGTCGGGGGTGACGACGGTCCCGGCGAGCGTGTTGACGCCCGTGAGGGTGCCGGTCTTGGCGCGGACGAGTCCGGCGCCGGCGGGGGCGGTGTCGAAGCGGCCGGCGAGGGTGCCGGTGAAGCCGCCGACGGGCAGTCCGGTGAGGAGCGGGCGCAGGGCGGGGCGGGCGGGGTCGGCCGCCCGGGTGAGGAGTCCGGTGAGGAGGGCGGCGGAGACGCGGTCGCGTCGGTCGAGTCCGCTGCCGTCCGCGAAGCGGGCGCCGGCGACGGGGACACCGAGCCGGGCGAGCTCGTCGCGTACGGCCTTCTCGGCGCCCTGGAAGCTCGCGGGCTGCTTGCGGGCGAGGGCGGTCTGCCGGGCGAGGGCCTCGGCGAGGTCGTTGTCGCTGTTCGTGAGGGTCCGCTCGACGAGGTCGGCGAGGGGGGCGGAGTACGTACGGGCGAGGGGGGCGGCCTTGGAGGTGCGGCCGGGGGCGGGCTCGCCGGTGACCTTGATCCCGGCCTCGGTGAGGAGGTCGGCGAAGGCGGTGGCGGTGTCGCCGGCCGGGTCGGCGGTGCGGGGGGCGGGGCCGCTGTGGCTGTCGTCGAGGCGTCCTTCGCGGGTCATGAGGGCGACGACGGGGGCGAGGTTCTCGTTGGGGCCGATGGGGTGGAGGGCGGGGCCCTTGTAGAGGCTCGTGTCGTGGGCGAGGCGTACGGAGGTGCGGCCGCGGGCCTTGAGGGCGCGGGCGGTGTCGGCGGCGAGGGCCTTGAGGCGGGCCCGGTCGAGGGTGGGGTCGCCGCCGCCGGTGAGGGTGACGGACCCGCCGTCGGGGGAGGCGGTGACGGTGGTGGGGATGCGGTGGTCGGGGCCGAGGGCGGAGAGCGCGGCCGCGGCGGTGGCGACCTTGACGGTGGAGGCGGGGGTCATGGGGGTGCTCGCGCCCTCGCCGTAGAGCTGCCTGCCGGTGGCGGTGTCGACGACGGAGGCGGTACGGAGCGGGCCGAGGCCGGGGTCGGCGAGGAGCGGGACGAGGAGGGCGGCGAGGTCGGCGGCGCGGCCCTGGGGGGCCGGGGCGTGCAGGGCGGTGAGGACGCTCGGGGCGCTGGGGGCGGGCGCGGGGCGGCGGGGTGCGGCGGGGGCCGGGGCAGGGGCGTGACGTGTGCCACCCGTCGTGGGGGCGGCGGCGCGGGCCCGCTCGGCCGTACGCTGGCCTCCGTCCCATGGTCCGGCGGCGGTGACCGCCGCTGCGGCCAGGACGAGACCGAGGGCGGCGGAGCCCGCCGTGAACTGCCACGTCCTCGGCTCCGGCATTGCTGACCAGCCCCTTTCGCGATCACACACGTGCGTGAGGGACACTTAATCACCGCGCGTCGTCGCGAGCATTCACTTGTGTTGATTCAGGAGGAGCCACCCGTGGAGTTCGACGTTCTCATCGAGATCCCGAAGGGATCGCGGAACAAGTACGAGGTCGACCACGAGACCGGTCGCATCCGCCTGGACCGTCGCCTCTTCACGTCGACGGCCTACCCGACCGACTACGGCTACGTCGAGAACACCCTCGGCGAGGACGGCGACCCGCTGGACGCGCTCGTGATCCTCGACGAGCCGACCTTCCCGGGCTGCCTGATCAAGTGCCGCGCCATCGGCATGTTCCGCATGACGGACGAGGCCGGCGGCGACGACAAGCTGCTGTGCGTCCCGGCGACGGACCCGCGCATGGAGCACCTGCGCGACATCCACCACGTGGCCGAGTTCGACCGCCTGGAGATCCAGCACTTCTTCGAGGTCTACAAGGACCTGGAGCCGGGCAAGTCCGTCGAGGGCGCCGACTGGGTCGGCCGCGCCGAGGCCGAGGCCGAGATCGAGAAGTCTTTCGCGCGCGCCAAGGAGCAGGGCGGCCACTGAGCCCCTGCCCCTCTGATCGCGTGAGGGCTTGATCTCGCGATCGTGTGAAGGCGGTGCACCTCTTGGGGTGCACCGCCTTTCGTACGTCTGTCGCACCTTCATACTGGAATCCAGGATTCCCCGGGCGTGAGGGCGGAGGGCGTGGTGGCGGAGCCGGAGGACGGTGCTCCTGAGGACCGGAAGCCGCAGTCGGACGAGGCGCGGAGCGCGTTCGTGCCGCCGGCCGGGGTGGAGCAGCCCGTGCCGCCCGAGGAGGAGCACGCGACCTCCGAGTTCGCGCTTCCGCCCGGTCTGCTGCCGGAGCCGCCGCAGGAGCCGGAGGGTTCGGCGTTCGCCCCGCCGGCCACGTACTCGGCCAAGAGCTCGCCGCCCGCGTTCACCCCGGCGTACGGGGTGCCGCTGGTGCGGCTCCCGCAGGACGCTCCGTGGCAGGACCGGATGCGGACGATGCTCCGGCTGCCGGTGGGTGAGCGGCCGGTGCCGGAGGCGCCGCGCAAGGAGGACGAGTCCGGGCCCTCGGTGCCGCGCGTGCTCGACCTGACCCTCCGCATCGGCGAGCTGCTGCTCGCGGGCGGGGAGGCCGCGGAGGACGTCGAGGCGGCGATGTTCGCGATCTGCCGTTCGTACGGTCTCGACCGGGTCGAGCCGACGGTGACGTTCACCCTGTTGTCCGTCACCTACCAGCCCTCGCTGGTGGACGACCCGATCACGGCGAACCGGACGGTACGGCGCCGGGGCACGGACTACACGCGGCTCGCGGCCGTCTACCAGCTGCTCTCGGACATCAACGCGCAGGCGCACGAGGTGACGCCGGAGGAGGCGTACCGGCGGCTCGCGGAGATCCGGCGGAACCGGCACCCCTACCCGGGCTGGGTCCTGACGGCGGCGGCGGGCGTCCTGGCCGGTGCGGCGTCGGTGCTGCTCGGCGGCGGTCCGACGGTCTTCTTCGTGGCGGCGCTCGGCGCGGTCCTCGGCGACCGGCTCGCGTGGCTGTTCGCGGGGCGCGGGATGCCGGAGTTCTACCAGTTCCTGGTGGCGGCGATGCCGCCGGCGGCGATGGGTGTGCTCCTGACGATGCTGCACGCGGACCTGCGTCCGTCGGCGGTGATCACCGGTGGCCTGTTCGCGCTGATTCCGGGGCGGGCGCTCGTCGCGGCCGTCCAGGACGGTCTGACCGGCTTCTACATCACGGCCTCGGCCCGGCTCCTGGAGGTCGCGTACTTCTTCGTCGCGATCGTGGTGGGCGTGCTGTCGGTGCTGTACATCGCGGTGCAGTTCGACGCGCAGCTGAACCCGGAGGGGGCGCTGCAGGCGGTGGAGCGGCCGGTGACGCAGATCCTGGCGTCGATGGTGCTGTGCGCGACCTTCGCGATCCTGTTGCAGCAGTCGCGGGGGACGGTGCTGTTCGCGACGCTGAACGGCGGGGTGGCGTGGGTGATCTACGCGTCGATCGCGGTGACCGCCGATGGTTCAACGGTGATGGCGACCGCGGTGGCGGCCGGTCTGGTGGGCCTCTTCGGGCAGCTGATCGCCCGCTATCACCACACCTCGTCGCTGCCGTACGTGACGGCGGCGATCGGTCCGCTGCTGCCCGGTTCCGCGACGTACTTCGGGGTGCTCGCGATCGCCCAGAACAATCTGGACCAGGGCTTCGCCTCGCTCGCGAAGGCGGCGGCGCTCGCCCTGGCGATCGCGATCGGCGTGAACCTGGGGAGCGAGCTGGCCCGCCTCTTCATGCAGGCCCCGGGCGCGGCGGCGGCGCGGCGCGCGGCGAAGCGCACCCGGGGTTTCTAGGGCCGGTTCCTACCGCTTGGCGTGGCGGCCGCGGGGCGAGCCCGGGTTCGGGGTGCCGGGGGCGTCGTGGTCGCTGTGCGGCGGGTTCTTCTTCGCCTGGGAACGGGCCCGGAGGAGCTCGATCACGACCGGGATCACGGAGATCAGGACAATCCCGATGAGGATCATCTCGATGTGCTTGTGGACGAACTCGACCTTGCCGAGGGAGGCGCCGAGCAGGGTCACGCCCGCGCCCCACAGCACGCCGCCGATGACGTTGAACGTGATGAACGAGCGGTAGTTCATCTTGCTGACGCCCGCGATGATCGGCGTGAACGTCCGGACGATCGGGACGAAGCGGGCCAGGATCAGCGACTTCGGGCCGTGCTTCTCGAAGAACTCGTGCGCCTTCTCGACGTTCTCCTGCTTGAAGAGCTTGGAGTCGGGGCGCTTGAAGAGGGACGGCCCGACCTTGCGGCCGAAGAGATAGCCGACCTGGTCGCCGATGACGGCGGCGGCCACCACCAGGGTGCACACCAGCCACAGCGGCGTGTCCAGCTTGTTCGTGGTGACGAGCAGGCCGGTGGTGAAGAGCAGTGAGTCGCCGGGCAGGAAGAACCCGATGAGGAGGCCGGACTCGGCGAAGACGATGACCAGGACACCGATCAGACCGAAGGTCTGGATCAGATAGTCCGGGTCCAGCCAGCTCGGTCCGAGGGCAAGCGTGTTCACGGGTTCCGGGCTCCTGCGGTCGGTGGGGGTTCGGGGGACGGCTGGCCCCAAGCTATCAACGCGGGCGGGAAGCCCCCGGTTCCACCCGGCCCCCACGGGATGCGGACCCGGCCCCTCGGCCCGAGGCTCGGGGGGTCAGGAGGTGCATTCCGATGGGGTGCGGCCCCTGGCCGCCCCCGGAACGCCTGGTGGAGCAGGCCAGGGCGCGCGGCGCGAACGCCGTGCTCATGTTCCGCTTCGACGTGACGGAAGCGGCGGACGTGGGCACGGAGGTGTGCGCCTACGGCACGGCGGTGGTGATCGGGCCGCGCGCCTGAGGGTCACCCCGCCTGACGTGCGGCGTTCGCCCGGACCGCCTCCCTCAGGTGCTCGGGGAGGCCCGGGTGGATCGCCTCGTAGAACGCGTGGAAGTTCTCGTCGGCGACGTACATCTCGGCGAGCTCCACATGGGTCCTCGGGTGGCACTCGAAGAACCAGGTGGTGAGGTGACGGCGGTGGGCCTCGGCGAGGTCCATCGCCGCCTCGGACCCGGGGTCCGCGGCGCCGGCCATGAGGGCGGCGTAGGCGGCGCCCCAGGCGTCCACCTCGTCCTTCATCCGCTGCCACTCCTCCTTGCCGTACCCGGCGGCACGCGCCTGGGCCTGCTCGTGGGTGGGGGTCCCCCCACGCCCTCCAGGGCGTAGGGGGAGGGAGCCGCCCCAGCGGCGGGCGGTCTCCTCCGCGAACCGTTCGGGGTCCTTCTCCCCGAACACCTCGAACTTCTCCTCGGGGGTGAGGTTGATGCCCATCTTCTTCGCCTCCATGGCGTGCTCGACGGCCGCCGCCATCCTCTGGAGCTCGCCGATCCGCGCGGTCAGCAGCGTGTGCTGCCGCCGCAGGTGCTCCTGCGGATCGGCGTGCGGGTCGTCGAGGAGGGCGGCGACCTCTTCGAGGGGGAAGCCGAGCTCCCGGTAGAACAGGATCTGCTGGAGCCGGTCGAGGTCCGCGTCGTCGTAGCGGCGGTGCCCCGCCGTACTGCGGCCGCTCGGCGAGAGCAGCCCGATCGCGTCGTAGTGGTGCAGGGTGCGCACCGTGACCCCGGCGAAGCCGGCCACCTGTCCCACGGAGTAGCCCATCGGCCGTCCGCCCTTTCTCTGTCGGTACGCCGTTCAGCCTGGGTCCTGACGCGACGTGAGGTGCAAGTCCCGGCGCGGGCGTTGCCCCGGCCCCGCACCGGCGCGCTCGGGATGTTCTGCGGCATTTGCTCACTTATGGTGGGTCGGTGGCCACCGATCATGCTCCGCCTCCCCCGGAGGCGTCCGCCCGGCTCCTCCTCCCCCAGCTCCTCCCCGCCCTCGTCATCGGCGTCGGGGCGAGCCTGCTGTTCCTCGGCATCAGCACCCTCGCCGAGGAGTTCCAGCACGTGCTCTGGAACAACCTGCCGGACGCGCTCGGCATCGGGAACTACTCCTCCCTCTGGATGATCACCATGCTCACGGCGACGGGCATCGTCGTGGGCCTCATCGTGTGGAAGATCCCCGGACACGCCGGACCGGACCCGGCGGAAGGAGGGCTGGGCGGACCGGCCCAGCCCCCGGGCGTGGTGCCGGGACTGCTGCTCGCGACCACGTTCGTCCTGGCCGGCGGCGTCAGCCTCGGCCCCGAGTACCCGATCATCGCCTCCAACATCGCCCTCTTCTACTGGCTCGGCCGCAAGGCGGCGCCCGCCGTGCCCGGCGCCGCCTGGGTCGCCCTCGCCTCGGCCGCCACCATCGGCGCCCTCTTCGGCACGCCGGTGGCGGCCGCCCTCGTGCTCTCCGAGGCCCTGACCCACCAGCCGGGACCCGGCTCCCTCTGGGACAGGCTCTTCGCCCCGCTCGTCGCCGCGGGCACCGGCGCGCTGACCACCCAGCTCCTCGCCTCGCCCAGCTTCGACGTCGGACTCCCGCCACTGGACGACCCCGGCTTCGGCGACCTCCTCGCCGCGATGGTCATCGCCTCCCTCGCGGCCGTCCTCGGCCTCGTCGCCTGCTACCTCTTCCCCTACGTCCACGGCGCCTTCCGGCGCCTTCGGCACCCCCTCGTGATGCTTCCGCTGGGCGGCCTCACCCTCGGCCTCCTGGGCGCCCTCGGCGGCCACCTGACCCTCTTCAAGGGCCTGACCGAGACCAAGGACCTCACCGCCGGCATCGGCAGCTGGTCGTCGGGCGAGCTGATGAAGATGGCCCTGGTCAAGATCCTCGCCCTGCTCGTCGCCTCCTCCTGCGGGTTCCCGGGAGGCCGGATCTTCCCCGCCGTCTTCATCGGCGCCGCCTTCGGCCTGTCCGCACAGGCCCTCGTCCCCGAGATCCCGCCGGCCGTCGCCGTCTCCGCCGCCGTCCTCG
The DNA here is from genome assembly GCF_053616475.1 of Streptomyces sp. NPDC055815. Classification (NCBI taxonomy): domain Bacteria; kingdom Bacillati; phylum Actinomycetota; class Actinomycetes; order Kitasatosporales; family Streptomycetaceae; genus Streptomyces; species Streptomyces sp. NPDC055815. The sequence continues at coordinate 42,516 of NZ_JBSHDU010000030.1, forward strand.
GCATCCTGCTCGCCACCACCCGGCAGGGCTGGATCAGCCTCTTCACCGGCGCCGTCCTCGCCTCCTCCCCGGCGATGCTCGCCGTGCTCTGCCTCGCCTCCCTCCCGGCCTGGCTCATCGTCACCGGCCGCCCGATGCTCGAACTCGACCACGAGGGCCACTCCCTGCGCTGACCCCCGCCGCCCCGCCCGCCGCGCAGACCCCGCGCCTCAGGACTCCTCGTCCCCGCAGGCGAGCCGGAACTCCGACCACCGCACCCCGTCCGCCGTCAGCGCGTACCGACAGCGGGACCCCTCGCGCAGCAGGCCCAGCGGGGTCCGGCGGACGAAGTGCGTGCCGTCCTTCCGGTCCACGAAGGTGCGGCCGCCGTCCGCGCTCCCGTACCCCGACAGCTCCCCGGCGATCTCCACCCGGCCCCCGGGCCCCGGCACCGGCAGCCCCATCAGCGTCCGGGGCTCCTCGACCGGCCCCGTGGTCCACACCCGGCTCCAGTTCCTGCCCCCGTCCACCGAACGATGCAGCGCCCGCATCCCGTTCTTCACGGGATCACCGCCCGTCAGCTCCCCCATCTCCGCCGCGTACACCGCGTCCTGACCCACCGCCACCGCCGTGTACCACCCGGGCCCCTTCGCCGCGCTCGGCAGCCGAGCCACCGTCCAGCCACGGCCCCCGTCCCGCGAGACGGCGACCGCCGGACTGCCGGAGAGCGGGTCCGTGCCCGAGACCCACCAGGACCCGTCGGGCTCCGGCTGCTCCGCCGGCCGGGGATGCGCGCCAAGCAGCGGCCCCCGGGCGAGAGCCCGGCGCCGACCGTCCTGCGGCGAGACCACCACGAGCCGCTCCCGCTCACACGCGTCGGGCAGGGCCCCGGCCGGGGCGGCGCAGTCGGTGGTGAGCACGGCCCCGACGGGTATCTCCGGAACCGTGCCGACCGTGCGCCGGTCACCCGCCCGCCAACTCCGGCCGCCGTCCCGGGTGAACCACGTCCGCCCGCCCGGCCCCACGGCGCCCTCCTCCACCAGCGCCCGGCCCGGCCCCAGCACCAGCAGGTTCGCCGAGACCCCCTCGTCCCCCTGTATCTCGGGCAGCGGGGAGCGCCGCAGCACCCACTCCTCCACCCCGGCGTCCCGCACGGCCACGTGCTGCCGGCAGAAGCCGCTCCCCGGCGCCGCCGGCTCGCTCACGCACTCGGCCAGCAGCGCGAACCCGCTGCCGTCCCGCGCGAACCCCAGACCGTGCGCCCAGCCGGGCAGCCCCGCCCCGGACGGCATCCGGGGCGGCGCCCCGAAGACACCCGAGCCGGCACCCGTCGGGCCCGAGCCAGAGCCAGAACCCGAGCCAGAGCCCGACCCCGAGCCCGGCGAACCCGAAGCCGCCCGATCCGTCCCCGACCCGGATGGTCCCGTCCCCGACCCCGACCCCGTACATCCGCTCAGTACCGCCAACACCAGCGCCACGACGGCGCCGGCCGCTCCCGCGAGCCTGCGCATCGCTCGATCCCCCTTGCCCCTCGGGCGGTCCGCGGTGAACCGCTGCTTTCCATACACCGCTCGCCGCCCCCGGGTTCCCACCTCCGCGCCGCTACTTTCCGAGCCGCCCGAACTTCCGTACCGCCAGGGGGAAGAAGAGCCCCAGCAGCACCAGCGGCCACACCACCGCCGCCGTGACGTGCCCCGGCTCGCCGCCCGGATTGCCGAAGAGCTCGCGCACCGCCGTCGCGGTCGCCGACATCGGGTTCCACTCCACGACCGCCCCGAGCCAGCCCGGCATCGAGTCCGGCGAGGCGAAGGCGTTGGAGAGGAAGCCCACCGGCCAGACCAGGATCTGCACGGCCTGCACCAGCTCCGCCCGCCCCGCGACCAGGGCCAGGAAGATCCCGATCCACAGCATCGCGAAGCGCAGCAGGAGCAGCAGCCCCAGCGCCCCCAGGGTCGCCCCGGGGCCGCCCTCCGCCCGCCAGCCGATCGCGTACCCCACGCCGACCATCACGAGCAGCCCCACCGTCGACTGGAGCATGTCGGCGGCCGCCCGCCCCACGAGCACCGCCCCGTCGGCCATGGGCAGGGACCGGAACCGGTCGATCACTCCCCTGTCCAGGTCCCGCGTCACGGCCGTCATCGTGCCTTCGAGGCCGAAGACCATGGTCAGGGTGAGCATCCCGGGCACCAGGTAGTCGACGTAGTCGCCGTCGACGGTCCGTCCGCCGCCGACCAGGTAGCCGAACATCAGCAGCATCATCACCGGGAACACGAGACCGACCAGGACCTGCACCGGCTGCCGCGCCCAGTGGGCGAGTTCGCGCCGGGTCATGGTCCAGCAGTCGCTCACCACGTACGCGGCGCTCATGCCGCCACCTCCCCGGCCCGCGCGGTCAGATGCAGGAACACCTCGTCCAGCGTCGGCCGCCGCAGGGCGATGTCCTCCGCCTCGATGCCGGCCGCGCCGAACGCCCGCACGGTTTCGGCCAGTGCGGCCATCCGGTCCGTGACCGGTGCGCTGAGCCGCCGCCGGTCGGCGTCCACGCCCACCTCCGCCCGTGGCACGGGCAGCAGTCCGGCCGCCTCGTCGAGCCGTGCCGCGTCCCGGACGACCACGTCGAGGCGATCGGCCCCCACGCGCGCCTTGAGCCGGTCGGGCGTGCCGTCGGCGACGACCCTCCCCCGGTCCACGACCGAGATCCGGTCGGCCAGCCGGTCGGCCTCCTCCAGGTACTGCGTGGTGAGCAGCACGGTCGTGCCCCCGCCGACGAGGGAGCGCACCGAGTCCCAGACCTCCATGCGCCCGCGTGGGTCGAGTCCGGTCGTCGGCTCGTCGAGGAAGAGCACCTCGGGCTCGGTGATCAGCGAGGCCGCCAGGTCGAGCCGCCGTCGCATGCCGCCGCTGTACTGCCGGACGGGCTTGCGGCCGGTGTCCCCGAGGCCGAAGCGCTCCAGGAGCTCGCCGGCCCGTGCGGCGGCGCGCCATGCGCCCAGGTGGTGGAGCCGGCCGAACATCTCCAGGTTCTGCCGGCCGCCGAGCTCCTCGTCGAGGGCGGCGTGCTGGCCGAGGAGCCCGATCCGCCGCCGTACCTCGCGGGCCCCGGTCCGTACGTCGTGGCCCGCGACGCGCACCAGGCCCTCGTCGTGCCGCAGCAGGGTGGCCAGGATCCGTACGGTCGTGGTCTTGCCCGCGCCGTTGGGACCGAGCAGGCCGTGGACGGTCCCCCGTCCGACGGCGAGGTCGAGCCCGTCTAGGGCGCTCTTCTCCCCGTACCGCTTGCGCGCGCCCTCGACGAGGACCGCTTCCGATGCCATCCGTTTTCCTCCCGAAAGACCTTAGTCAAACTTGACTAGCAGTCGCCGACGGAGGACGGTATGCCCTTCCGGGTCATTAATCAAACTTGATTAGCTCGCGTACGGGTTCTCCTGGCCCTCCGCGAGAACCCCCACGAACGGGTCCCCCTCGCCCGCGAACACGTACGCCCCGCCCTCGATCCGCTCGATCAGGCCGAGCGTCCACTCCTTGCCCGCGTCCGCCGAGTGGACCCACATGTGCATGATCTCGCCGATGTGCCCGAGCTGCTCCGGGCCGCCCTCCGGCGTGTAGTAGTCCGTGACCGCCGCCCGCCACTCGTCGAGCGCCGCCACCCGCCGGCGCAGCAGCTCCGCGGCCTCCTCGCGGGGCAGGTCCACCATGAAGCCGATGGCCGCCGACAGGACGTCCATCTTCTGGTCGTACGTGGTCAGCGCCTCGCGCAGCAGCGCGAAGTACTCCTCCGCACCGCGCTCCGTCAGCTCGTACTCCACGCGCGGCGGCCCGCCGACGGCGCTCGGCGCGACCTCGTGCGCGTGCAGCAGTCCCTGCTTCGCCATCTGCTTCAGCGCGTGGTAGATCGAGCCGGGCTTGGCGTGGGACCACTCGTGGGCGCCCCAGTACTCCAGGTCGTTGCGCACCTGGTAGCCGTGGGCGCGGCCGTGCTGCTTGACCGCGCCCAGGACGAGAAGACGGATCGCTGACATGCCCCGATGTTAGTCAACCTTGACTAAGACGGGCCGGGAACCAGCGGTGTCCCGACTAGGCGACGCCGTTCTCCTCGGCGATCAGGTCGAAGGAACCCTTCCCGTCCAGGGACTCGCGGACGATGTCCGCGTGGCCCGCGTGCCGCCCCATCTCCTGGACCAGGTGCAGCAGCATCCAGCGGACCGAGACCCGCCCGTCCTTCGGGAACCAGGGCGCGGGCGGCAGCGGGAAGGTGTCGTCCAGGCTGGGAGCCGAGCGGACGAAGGCCTCGGTCTGCTTCGCCACGTCCTCCCAGAACGCGAGGACGTCGGGGATCGTCTCCGCGTCCACGAGCCGGAAGGCCTCGCCCCAGGTCTCCTGCGTGCGCTGCCGCTCGTTCGGCCGCTCCTGCGCCAGCCGCAGCCAGGTCAGCTCCACCTCGGCGACGTGCTTGACCAGCCCGGAGAGGCTGAGCTCGCTGGCGCTCGGGCGGCTCGCCGCCTGCTCCTCGGTGAGCCCGAGGAGCGAGCGGCGGAGCGCGGCGCGCTGCGCCTCGACGAAGTTGAGGAACGCACCGCGCTCGTCGCCGGGGGCCTCCGCGGGAACAAGGGCAACCATGGTGTCCGCCTTACGTAGCTGTGGCTTTCTTCGACAGGAACCACGCTACGGACCCTTGCGGACAGGTACTGTCCGCAACGCGGATCAGAACGGGAAGCGGCTCCGGCCGTGCTGGATCGAGATCCACTTCTGGGTGGTGAAGGTCTCCACCATCGCCTCGCCGTTGAGCCGACCGACGCCCGAGTGCTTCTCGCCGCCGAAGGGGACGATCGGCTCGTCGTGCACGGTGCCGTCGTTGATGTGGATCATGCCGGTGTGGATGCGCTTGGCGACCCGTACGCCCCGCTCGACGTCCCCGGTGTGGACGGCGCCGCTGAGCCCGTACGGGGTGTCGTTGGCGATCCGTACGGCCTCCTCCTCGCCGTCGAAGGGGACGATCAGCGCGACCGGGCCGAAGATCTCCTGGCTGAGGACCGGGGCGTCGGCGGCGATGCCGGTGAGGACGGACGGGGAGACGAGGTTGCCCTCGACCGTGCCGTGCAGGAGCGCCGTCGCGCCGGCGGCCACGGTCTGGTCGACGACCGAGGAGACGGCCTCCGCCTGCTGGGAGTTGATGAGGGGGCCGATGTGGGTGGCGGGGTCGGCGGGGTCGCCGACGCGCAGGGTCTTCACCTTCGCCACGAACTTCTCGGTGAACTCCTCCTCGAGGCGGCGGTCCACCAGGATGCGGTTGGCGGCCATGCAGACCTGGCCCTGGTGCACGAAGCGGCTGAAGACGGCCGCGTCCACCGCGTAGTCGACGTCGGCGTCGTCGAGGACGATCAGGGCGCTGTTGCCGCCGAGTTCGAGGACGGCGTGCTTGAAGTTCTGCGCGCAGACCGTGGCGACGTGGCGGCCGACCTTGTCGGAGCCGGTGAAGGAGATGACCTTCGGGACCGGGTGGGTCAGGAGCGCGTCGCCGATCTCGGCGATGTCGGTGACGACGACGTTCAGCAGGCCGGCCGGCAGACCGGCCTCCTCCAGGACCTTCGCGACCAGCGTGCCGCCGCAGATCGGGGTGTTCTGGTGCGGCTTGAGGACGACGGCGTTGCCGAGCGCGAGCGCGGGCGCGACCGACTTGATCGAGAGGAGGAAGGGGAAGTTGAAGGGGGAGATGACGCCGACGACGCCGACCGGGACGCGGTAGACGCGGTTCTCCTTGCCGTCGACCGGGGAGGGCAGGATGCGGCCCTCGGGGCGCAGCGCCAGCTGGATCGCCTCGCGCAGGAACTCCTTGGCGAGGTGGAGCTCGAAGCCCGCCTTGAGACGGGTGCCGCCGAGCTCGGCGACGATCGTCTCGGCGATCTCCTCCTCGCGGTCCTCGATGATCCGCAGGGCGCGCTCGAAGACGAGCCGGCGCGTGTACGGGTTGGTCTCGGCCCACGCGGTCTGGGCGCGCTCGGCGGCGCGGTAGGCGCGGTCGACCTCATCGGCGGTGGCGACGGTGATCGACGCCAGCTTCTCCCCCGTGTACGGGTTGAAGTCGATGATGTCCCACGAACCGCTGCCGGGCTTCCACTCGCCGTCGATGTACTGGTGGGCCAGGTCGGTGAAGTGCGACATGGTTGAGACCCCTCTACCCGCTACCTGCAGTGCGACTGATGTGGCGTCATCGTACTGATGTATCAGGAGAGTTGAAGGAGACCTCGGAGAAGGTCCCGGCTTTCGGCCGGATCCGGACCGTCCTTCTGGAGCTTCTCCATCACCCGCTGGTACTGGGCGACCTCCTCGCGCTTGTCGAGGTAGAGGGCGCTGGTGAGCTGTTCGAGGTAGACGATGTCGGAGAGGTCGGACTCGGGGAAGCTCAGCATCGTGAAGGCGCCGCTCTCGCCGGCATGACCGCCGAAGCTGAAGGGCATGATCTGGAGCGTGACGCCCGGGTGTTCGGAGATCTCGATGAGATGCCTCAACTGCCCCTGCATGACCGACCGGTCGCCGTAGGGGCGGCGCAGCGCGGCCTCGTCGAGGACGGCGTGGAACTGCGGGGCGCGCTCGGAGACGAGGACCTTCTGGCGCTCAAGACGCAGGGCGACGCGGCGGTCGATCTCGGCGCGCGGGGCGTCGGGCATGCCGCGGGTGACGACGGCGTGAGCGTACGCCTCGGTCTGCAACAGGCCGTGAACGAACTGGACTTCGTAGACGCGGATGAGGGAGGCGGCGCCTTCCAGACCGATGTACGTCTGGAACCAGCCGGGCAGCACGTCGCCGAAGCTGTGCCACCAGCCGGCGACATTGGCCTCGCGGGCGAGTCCGAGGAGCGCGCCGCGCTCGGCCTCGTCCCCGACCCCGTAGAGGGTGAGCAGATCCTCGACGTCCCTGGCCTTGAAGCTCACCCGTCCCAACTCCATACGGCTGATCTTGGATTCGGACGCACGGATCGAATAACCGGCAGCCTCACGGGTGATCCCGCGCGACTCGCGCAGCCGCCTCAGCTGGGAGCCCAGCAGGATGCGCCGCACCACGCTCCCGCTCGCTCCGCTCGATTCGCCTGCGGTCACGGCTCTTCGCCTCCCCTTTACGGTGTCGAGCCCCCGTCGAGCCCCGGATTCTGCCATCAAACGCTTCAGCGCGTACACATTCGATTACGGAAAGGCGGCGAGTTCCGGGCATCCACGCTTACATCGCGGGCACAGTGCGTGCGGATCCGGGGAAGTTCCCCTCATCGTGTGGACGACTTATGCACAGATTCGGCACGTGGACGGACAGGTCCGGCGCGTGCACGTGCATCTGCCCTTGCATCCAGTGCACGCATTCGGAACCATGGAGCCCGCGCAGCCGCGTACTCGTTCGTGTTGTCGTGTTGTCGCACCACAGTCGCGATTCCCGGGAGTGCCTCGCATGGGGACGAATGGATCGACCGTGCTCGAGCCGTTACGGCAGGGCCTACCGCCGATCGATCCCGGCGCCGTCTCCACCTCCGCCTCCTGCGCCCTGCCCGCCCGGTACGAAGCCGTGCGCGGGGCCCGCAAGTTCACCAGCGCGACGCTCGACCGCTGGGAGCTGACGGAGCGCTTCGACGACGTGGCGCTGGTCGTCTCCGAGCTCGTCACCAACGCGCTGCGTCACGCGGTGCCCGCCGACGCGCCGCAGGAGGACGGCCAGAACCCGCCGGTCCGGCTGCACCTGATGCGCTGGGCCTCGCGCCTGGTGTGCGCCGTGCGCGACCCCAGCCGGGAGAGCCCGGAGGCGCGCGGCGGCGAGGAGGACTTCGCCGCCGAGTCGGGGCGCGGTCTGTTCCTGGTGGACTCGTTCAGCGACAGCTGGGGCTGGCACCCGCTCGCCGGCACGCTCCAGGGCAAGGTGGTGTGGGCGCTGTTCCGGATCGGACCGGAGTAGCGCGACCGAGCACGGGAAGGGCCCCGACGGCAACCGTCGGGGCCCTTCTCGCGTCTCAGTCACCGTCACACCAGGTGGTCGAACTCCCCGTCCTTGACGCCCAGCAGGAGAGCCTCGATCTCCGCGGGCGTGTAGACGAGAGCGGGCCCGTCGGGGTGGCGCGAGTTGCGCACGGCGACGTCACCGCCCGGCAGCTTGGCGAACTCCACACAGGATCCCTGGGAGTTGCTGTGCCGGCTCTTCTGCCACACGACTCCTCGCAGCTCCGTGGCCGCCATGCCGTTGTACGCGTGATGCGCATGATGCACTGGTAGCTCCCCGAGTTGCTTGGTGCAGGTGTCAACTTCCTCGGATCATAGCTGTGTTCATATGCGGATGCATGAGCAGATGCACGTGCACAAGGGGTGGCGTAGCGACTACGCGACTGAGCGTGCTACCGACTGGTAGAGCGTTACTGACATCCCATCATCTGAGGTCAGGCGCCCCGAGGGGCGCCTGGGAGCATCAGCGCGCCTCGCGCCGTCCGTAGCGCTTCTCGAAGCGCTCGACGCGGCCGGCGGTGTCGAGCACACGCGCGGTGCCGGTGTAGAAGGGGTGGCTCGCCGAGGAGATCTCCACGTCGACGACGGGGTAGGTGCGGCCGTCCTCCCACTCCACGGTCTTCTCGCTGGCGAGAGTGGACCGGGTGAGGAAGGCGAAGCCGCCGGCCTTGTCGCGGAAGACGACGGGCTCGTACGTGGGGTGGATGCCGGGCTTCATGGTCAGCGCTCCTCTCGGAAGTCGACGTGCCGGCCGGCGACCGGGTCGAACTTGCGCAGGGTGAGCCGGTCGGGGTCGTTGCGGCGGTTCTTGCGGGTGACGTAGGTGAATCCGGTTCCGGCGGTGGAGCGGAGCTTGACGACGGGTCGGAGTTCATTGCGTGCCATGCTGTGCAGAGTAAATGAAAATGAATCCCATTGCCAATAGTTCGATGGAGAGGTACGTCACCCCCAGGCGGCGGCCCCGGCGCCCGGCCCCGACCGCCCCGACCGCCCCGACCGCCCCGGCCCGGGTGGCTTCGTCAAGCCGGGAGGTGGGCGAGGCGCGCGCCCGCACGGTCGTAGAGCGTGACCCCGGCCCGCCCGTCCCCCGGGCCGGTGCGCGCGAACCAGACGCCCCAGCCCGGGCGGCCCGGCAGTTCAAGGAGCGTGGCGAGGACGGTGCGCCCCCCGGCGTCGGTGAGTTCGACCCGGCCCGCCGCCCGGGTCCCGTAGTAGACGCCCGAGTGGAACGTCCCGGCCGGGCCGCCCTCGGTCTGGTGGCTGACGCCGGGCTGCGAGCGGTCGAGGTTCCCGTCGACCACGCTGCGGAAGTTCTCGTAGCCGTCCGGGCCCGTCCAGTGCTTGCCGTCCCCCGTCAGCCAGACCTTCCACCCCTCTCCCGCATCCACCCGCTCCCCCGCGGCCACGAGCCGGACCGGAGGCGGGGTCCGCGTCGGGGCGACCGCCGGTGCCGAGGTCCGGACGGCGGTCGGCGGGGCGGCGACGGGCGCGGGGGCCGGCGGGGACGGCCGTACGGGAACGAGGGCGACGACCGCCGCCACGGCCGTCGCCGTTCCGAGCACCGCGAGCGCCGACAGGCCCGCGGTCCTGCGCCGCCGCCACGCGCGGCCCGCGCGCCGGACGGCGGCCAGCGGCACCGGGCCCGGGGTGACATCGAGAGCCACGCGCGCGAAGACGCCCCGAACCTCGCTCTCGCCGGGGCCGGACGAGGACGGGCCGGGGTCCGGCAGGGGCGTGGGGTTCATGGGCGGACTCCGGAAGAGGCGGGGACAGGGGGAAGCGAAACGGTGGTGGCGGCGGCGAGCCGGGGGTGTTCGCGCAGCGCCGCGAGACCGCGGCGGGCATGGGACTTGACCGTGCCGAGGGAACAGCCGAGCACGCTCGCGATCTGCGGCTCGGTCAGGTCCTCCCAGTAGCGGAGCACCATCACGGCTCGCTGGCGGGCCGAGAGGTCCGCGAGGGCGGCGAGGAGCCCGGCGCGTTCCTCGACCGCCTCCGCGTGGCCGGCCGCGGTGTGGCGGAGCGACTCCGGCAGCACCGGCGTGAGGAGGTGGACGACCCGCTTCCGCCGGATCCTGCTCAGGTTGTTGTTGATCAGCGCGCGGCGCACATAGAGGTCGATCTCGGCGCGGGGGACCCGCCGCCAGCGCCCGTAGACCTTGGCCAGCGTCGTCTGCACCAGGTCCTCGGCCTCGTGGAAGTCCCCGGTCAGGAGCTGGGCCGTGCGCACGAGGCGCGGCCAGGCGGCGACGGCGAACTCGGCGAAGCCGTCGTCCTCGTCGCCCTCGGTGGCGGAGGGGGCGGAGGAGACGGCCGGGGCGGACTCGTGCGGCACTGTCTCGGGCCTCGCGATCTGTCGGTGGGACACGGGGACGACGGGGCCCGGAGCGGGCCCCGTCACGGTGACGTACGCCGGGTCAGTACTTCCAGGCCGGAAGCTCGGCCAGGAGTGTGCCCGCACGGTCGTACAGCGCCACGGCCGGGCTGCTGGTCTTGGAGCCCGGCCCCGTCACGGCGTACCAGACGCCCCAGTCGGGGTGGCCCGGGAGCGCGACGAGGGTGGCGACGGTCTTGTGGCCCTCGGCGTCGGTGAGGACGACGCGGCCCGCCTTCCGCGTGCCGTAGAAGAGGCCCGAGTGGAAGGCCCCGGCCTCGCTGCCCTCGCTCTGGTGGCTGACGCCGGGCTGCGAGCGGTCGATGTTGCCGTCGACCACGCTGCGGAAGTTCTCGTAGCCGTCCGGGCCCGCCCAGTGCTTGCCGTCCTCGGTCAGCCACACCGTGTACCCGAGCCCGGCGTCCACGCGCTCGCCGGAGCGGACGGTGTGGATCCGGGTGGGGGCCGCGGCAGGGGTGACGGCCGCGGCGGCGGGTGCGGCGGCGGCCCTCGCCTGGAGAGGTGCGGTGGCCGGGGTGGTGGCCGGCTTCGCGGAGGTCTCCGTGGACGCGCCCACCGCCGACGGTGCCGCGATCACCGCCGCGGCCACGACACCGGCGGCCGCAAGCAGGTACTTCTTCATCCGGTTGCTCCTGGGATCTCGCGGGGCCGCGACCGTTCGCCGCCCTCATCCCTCTCAACTCCGGTCCGCCCGCAGCCGGATGACACCTCGTCGCAATCAGCGGCCGCGCTTCGACTCCGTCAGGGCCGTCGTGAGTTCCTCCAGGGTCTCCAGGAGCAGGACGGCGCCCTTGTCGAGCAGGAAGTGGTCCGGGGGTTCGGCGGACCAGGCGGTGACGGTCTCGCGCAGGTCGTCCCAGTGCGGCTCCCTGCGCTCCCGTACCTGCTTCGCGCCCCGTTCCGTCGACCGGTGCAGGGACTCGGCGAGGGTCGCGGCGGCGGGTACGGGCGGGGCGCCGCGCTCCGGCAGGTGCGCCTCCAGGAGCATCGCCACCCGGCCGAACTCGGCGAGCGCGTGCTCGGCCTGCTCCACCGCCGCGTGCGAGAGACCCCGGTGCCGGACCGGTTCGTGGGTCGCCCGGGCCACCGCCTCCTGCCAGGCGACGCGGGCGGCCCGGGTCTTCAGGAGCGCTTCCCGTACGTCGGGGCTGGCCGGCCCGGCCGGGTCGGCGTACCGCGCGGCGACGACGGCCGCGTACGCGCCGACCGACGCCAGCCAGTCCGCGAGCCGGCCGCGCAGCCGGGGCGTCTCCCAGGCCGGGTAGACGGCGTACGACAGCATCGCGAGGACCCCGCCGAGGAGGGTCAGCAGGACCCGTTCCCGTACGGTCTGGGTCAGGCCCGCGCCGGCCATGCCGAGCAGGAAGACGACGTACGCGGAGACGAAGACCTGGCCGGCCGCGTACCCCGTCCGCATCAGCAGGTACATCCCGAACGCGCAGACCACCGCGAGCGCGGCGGACAGGTACATGCCCGGGTGCGCCGACTGCACCACCGCCGTCGCCAGGGCCACACCGACGAGGGTGCCGCCGAAGCGGGCCACCGAGCGCGCGTACGTCTGCGAGAAGTCCGGGCGCATCACCATCACCGAGGCCATCGGCGCCCAGTAGCCGTGCCCGAACGGGAGCCAGGTCCCCAGCAGGTAGCCGGCGGCCGTGACCGCCGAGACGCGGACCGCGTGCCGGAGGACCGGGGAGTCGGGGCGCAGTTCGGCGCGCACCTTCGCGAGGACGAGGGGGGCGAGGCGGGGCAGCGTCGGCCGGGCGCGGGCCCCTTGGGCGTACGGCTCCGAGGTCTCCGTACGCGGCTCCGCCGTCTCGACGACGTCGCCCAGCAGCGCCACCAGGCGGAGCGCCGCCCGGCGGGACGGGCCCTTGAGGATCGCGCCGGTGTCCGGGGTGCGGAGGGCGGCGAGCGCGGGCGGGGGCAGGACGACCGGCTCGCCGTGCCGGATCGCGTGCGCGGCGGCGTCCAGGACCTCGGCCGCCGCGCCGAGCAGCTCCCGCACCCGGGCCCGCTCAGGACCCTCCTCCGGCACGCCCACCGCCGGGTCCGCGAGCGAGGCCAGGACCGGGCGGATCCGCTCCGCGAGGCCCCGTGCGCCGTGCAGCTCCGCCGGGCGGGTACGGGCCTGGCGGGGCGTCACGGCGGCGGCGTTGCGGGCCGTCATGAGCGGTACGGGGTCGAACGGGGCGACCGGGTCGTGGCGGAGCCGGCGGGCGTAGTCCGCCTCGGCGGCGAGCGCGTCCGCGAGGGCGTCGCGCTGGGCGCCCCAGCGGCGGACCGGGAGGAGGACGACCAGGGCCGCCTGGACCACACCGCCCGCGAAGATCATGGCGGCGTGGCCGGCGGCGGTGGCGACGGAGGTCGGGAGGGTGACCGTCACCAGCATGATCGCCACGTTGGAGGAGGCGATGATGCCGGCGGTTGGGCCCGCGGCCCAGGCGAGCCCGGAGAGGAACGTCCAGAGGAGGAGCAGGGCGAGGAAGAGGCCGGTGTGGGCGCCGGTGAGATAGCCGAGGAACGTCGACACGGCGAGGCTGGCGCCCGAGGCGAGGGCGAGGGTGGGGCGGGGGCGCCAGGAACGCTGGAAGGTGGCGATGGCCGCCTGGAAGGCGCCGAAGGCGGAGGAGGCGGCGACGGCGGGGCCGAAGAGCGCGAGCGAGAACCCGACGACGAGGGCGAGGCCGAGGGCGCCGCGTGCCGCGACGGCGGGTTCGAGCCGCCGCCGCTCCACGGTGAGGCCGGAGCGGGCGGTCTCCTTCAGCGCCCGGAGCCAGCTCATGCGCAGAGCGTATCCGCGAGCTCCCCGAACCGGGCATTTCCCCCACTGCCCCCGGCGGCCTACGGCAGGTGCGGGCGGTCCGGGTGGAGACCGGCCCGGTCGGCGGCCGTCGCGCCATGGGTCCAGCCCGCCTCGTCCCAGGCCGCCCGGACCCGCGTCGTGCGGGTCTCCGGGAAGAGCTCGTCCGTGCGGGCGGTGACCGCCAGTTCCCGCGAGGCCAGGGCCGGCAACAGCGTCGGGGCCTCGGCCGTCACCCGGCGGGACGTCGCCGCGAGCCGGGCGCCGAGCCGGTTCGCGTACGCGAGGAAGAAGGACTGCCGGAAGGACTTCGTGCGCTTGCGGCCGCCCGCCCGCTGCTCCGCCTCCGCCCGCGTCATCGCCGCCGTCCCCTGTACGAGCAGCGAGGTGTACAGCAGCTCCACCGGGTCCAGGTCCGCCTCGAAGCCGACCACCGTCGAGAAGCCGTACGTCTCGTTCCACACCGCCCGGCAGTGGTTCGCCGTCGCCACCGCGTCCAGCAGGATCGCCTTCGCCTGCTCGTACGGCGGCTCCACCCCGATCCGGACCGCGCCCGGCGCCTCCGGGGACGGCGCGCCCGCCGCGAGCGTCGCCTCGTCCAGGCTGTGCCGGGCCATCAGCTCCTGGGCCTTGGCCGTCAGCGCCTCCGCCTCCTCCGGGTAGCCCGTCGCCTCCGCCTTCGCGAGCAGCGCCCTGATCCGGGTCAGCATCCGGGGCTCGCCCGCCACCGCCGGCGGCAGGGCCTCACCCGGCACCGGGCCGACCGCGTCCAGGCGCGGCAGCCGGACGAGCAGCCGGTACAGCTCCAGGACGGTCGTCGCCCGCGAGAAGCGGTCCGTCGGACGCCCCTCCGCCGGGTCCAGGTCGTCCAGCTGCGCCTGCCAGCGGTGCGGGAGCCGCTCGTAGGAGGCCGTCTCCGTCCTGATCAGCCCCGCCAGGAGCCGTACGTGCTCGTCCGACAGCTCGCGCCGCGCCATCCGCACCAGGTCCGCCGGCTGCCAGCCCCGCACCCACAGCGTCCGGACGAACTCCTCGCCCCGCCGGGCCAGTTCCGCGTCCGTGCCCGGGGCTGCGGCCAGCAGCGAGGCCGCCATGTCGAGGGAGCCGTCGTCGGTCGCGTACAGCGCCTCGAAGGCCTTGTCGATGGTGGTGCTCACGCCGTGCCCCTCGCGTCCCATTCCCCGCGCGACCGGGCGATCACCGCGCGGTGGTCGAGCGACCAGTCGATCAGCTGCTTGATCAGGTGCGTCATGCTGTGGCCTGTCTCCGTCAGCGCGTACTCCACCTGCGGCGGGGTCGTCGGGTACACCGTCCGCGAGACGAGCCCGTCCCGTTCGAGGCGGCGCAGCGTCAGGGTCAGCATCCGCTGCGAGATGCCGGTGACGAGCCGCTGGAGCTCCCTGAACCGCCGGGCCCCGGCCGCGAGTTCGACGACGACGTGCACCGTCCACTTGTCGCCGAGCCGGTCCTGGACGTCCCGTACCCCGCAGTCCTCGGCACAGCTGACCAAGGGCTCGGTGGTTACCTCCGTGTGCCCCTCTGACATCAATGTGCCTCCTTCCGCACGACCGTCCACCCGTTCACGATGGTCCTGGATCGTTCTCAACCGCTCCCGATCGTTCCCGATCGCTCTCGATGGTCTCAGCCGTCACGGCCCCTGGGGGAATTCCATGCTGCTCGTCACCGGCGTCTCCGGCGCCCTCGGCTCTCTCGTCGCCGCACGCCTCGCCGGCCGCGAGGACGTCGTCCTCGGCACCCGCGCCGGGCTTCCCGGCACCCGCCGGCTCGACTTCGACGCGCCGGAGACCCTCCCGGAGGCCTTCGCCGGCGTGGACACGCTGCTCCTCATCTCCGCCGGCTACGGCGAGGACGACGTCGTCGTCGCCCGCCACGAGGCCGCGATCTCCGCCGCCGAGGCCGCCGGTGTCCGGCACGTCGTCTACACGAGCCTCTCCGGCGACGGCGACCACCTCACGTATGCGCTCGCGCACCGCTGGACCGAGCGGCGGCTCCAGCGGTCCACGACGCTCGACTGGACGATCCTCCGCAACGGCCTCTACGCCGAACTCCTCACCTGGATCGCCTCCCCCGACGCCGAGCACCGCATCACCGGCCCGCTCGGCGAGGGCCGGCTCGCCGCCGTCGCCCGCGAGGACCTCGCGGACGTCGCCGTCTCCGTCGCCACCGATCCGGCCGCCCACCGCAACCGGGTGTACGAACTCGTCGGCGAGCGCGCCCTCGGCGGCGCGGACCTCGCTGCGGCCCTGGGTGCCGAGTACGCCCCGGGGACGCTCGCGGAGGCCCGTACCGCCCTCGCCGCCTCCGGGGCCGTGCCCTTCCAGGTGCCGATGCTGGCGAGCACGTACTCGGCGATCGCCCACGGCTTCCTGGACGGTACGGGCGTGGAGCGGGGCCACCTGCGGGCGCTGCTCGGCGGGCGCGAGCCCCTCGACGCGCTGGACGTGTTCGTGAAGGCCGTACGGGAGGGGTGAGCCGGGGCCGGGGGTAGGGAGGGGCGGGGGGTAAGGCCGGGGCCGGGGGTAGGGCCAGGCATACCCCGGGGACGCCCGCTGGTGGTCGTGATCGGGGCGCGCCGAAACGGTTGGCTCGAACCATGACCTCGAACCCCGCCGTACGGCTCCGCCGACTCACCCGGCACCACCGCGACGTCCGCGCCCTCGACGGCGTCGACCTCGACTTCGCCGCCGGCACCTTCACCGCCGTCATGGGGCCGTCCGGCTCCGGCAAGTCCACGCTCCTCCAGTGCGCCGCCGGACTCGACCGGCCCACCTCCGGGACCGTGGAGGTCGGCGGCACGGCGCTGGAGGGGCTGAGCGAGCGGCGCCTCACGCTGCTGCGGCGGGACCGGATCGGTTTCGTCTTCCAGTCCTTCAACCTGCTGCCCTCCCTGACCGCCGCCCAGAACGTGGCCCTGCCGCTGCGGCTGGCCGGCCGGCGGCCGTCCCGTACGGAGATCCGGGAGGCACTCGCGCGCGTGGGGCTCGCCGGCCGGGAACGGCACCGGCCCGGCGAACTGTCCGGCGGCCAGCAGCAACGGGTCGCGATCGCCCGGGCGTTGATCACCCGGCCCGCCGTCCTCTTCGGCGACGAACCGACCGGCGCGCTCGACTCGACGACGAGCCGCGAGGTGCTCGCCATGCTGCGGGAGCTGGTCGACCGCGACGGCCAGACGATCGTGATGGTCACCCACGACCCGGTGGCGGCGTCCCGCGCGGACCGGGTGGTCTTCCTGGTCGACGGCAGGGTCACGGCCGAACTGACGGCCCCGACGGTGGAGACGGTCGCGGCCCGGATGACGGCGCTGGAGACGGGTGGGGGTCCCGGCGGGGGCCCTGATGGGGGCCTGGGTGGGTGCTCGGGGGGCGGGCGGCCGGGAGGCGGCGGGCACGTGGCCGGTGTCGGTGTCTCCGTGGGGAGTTCCTCGTGCTGACCGTCGTCCTCTCCGGGATCCGGGACCGCTGGGCCTCCTTCCTCGGCGGGTTCGTCGCGCTCGCGCTCGGTGTCGGACTGCTCGCCACCATGGGACTCGGCCTCTCCGCCACTTTTCACGCGCCCGAGCGTTCTCCCCAGCGGTTCGCCTCCTCGCCCGTCGTCGTCTCGGGCCAGGACCGGCTGACCCTCGACGTGCGGCGCGGGCCCGACACCGTGCCCGTGGAGCAGTGGCTCGACCGTCCACAGCCTGTGGACGACGGACTGCTCCGGGAGCTGCGTGCCCGCTGGACCGTCACCACCTCCGGCGGCCCCGACGCCGTCGGCCTCGACGCGCCCGTCGCCGAGGTCAGGGCGCTCGTCGGCGACCGCGCCCGGGTCCTCACCGGGGCCGAGCGCGCCCGGGCCGACCCCGACCCCGAGCGGGACGCCCGCGCCCTCGTCGGCCTCAACGCCCTCCTCGGCACCTCCGGCGGCGTCACCGCCTTCGTCTCCGTCTTCGTCGTCGCCTCCACGTTCGCCTTCGCCGTCGCGCTGCGCCGGCGCGAGTTCGGGCTGCTCCGGACCGCCGGGGCCACCCCCGGCCAGGTCCGGCGGCTGCTCCTCGCCGAGGCGGCGGTGCTCGGGGTGCTCGCGTCGGCCGCCGGGTGCGCGCTCGGCGCCCTCGGCGGGCCCCTCCTCGCCCGGACGCTCGTCGACGGCGGCCTCGCGCCCGCGTGGTTCACGATCGGTGGGCCCTCCTGGCCCTACCACGCGGCCTTCTGGACGGGGGTCACCGTCGCTCTCGCCGGGGCCGTCGCCGCGTCCCGGCGCGCCGGGAAGGTCGGCCCCACGGCCGCGCTGCGGGAGGCGGACGTCGACGCGGACGCCCTGCCCCTCGGCCGGGCCGTGCTCGGCACGGGCCTGGTCGTGGCCGGGCTCGGACTCCTCGTCTGGACCTGCGCCACCGAGCCGTCCGCGCTGCTCAAGCGGAAGACGTACACGACCCTGCCGATGCTCCTGATCACCGGCGTCGCGCTGCTGTCCCCGCTCCTCGTCCGGCCGGCTGCCCGGCTGCTGCGGGCGCGCGGGGCGGTGGGGACGCTCGTACGGGAGAACAGCGCGGCCGCCGTCCGCCGTACCGCCGCCGTCGCCGGGCCCGTCCTCGTGACCGTGGCGCTCGCCGGGACGCTGTTCGGCTCGGCGACGAGCGTCACGCGCGCGAAGGAGGCCGAGGCGCGGGAGCAGACGGCCGCTGAGTACGTGGCGAGCGGCGAGGACCTGCGGCCGGTGACGGCGCCGCCCGGGGCCGTGGTGTCCGCCACCGGGGCGACGTCCGTGTTCGTACGGGACGGGGCCGAGGCCGTCGTGAAGTACGGGGCGCGGGCGGTCGCCGACCCGGCGGCCTTCGCGGAGCTGGCCCGGCTGCCGGTGACCGCCGGGGACCTGCGGGACCTGGACGACCGGTCGATCGTCGTGAACGAGGAGTTCGAGCGGCACCGGGTCGGCGAGACGGTGGAGGTGTGGCGGGCGGACGGGAGCGGTCCGGTACGGCTCCGGGTCGTGGCCGTCCTGGCGCTCGGGACCGGCGACAACGGGCCGTACGTCACCCGGGCGAACGCGCCGGGCGCCGCGCTCGACCGGATCGACGCGCGCGGGGGCGGGGCGGGGACGGTGCGGGCCCTCGCGGCGAGCGGAGGAACGGTACGGTCCGCCGCCGAGCGGGCCGTACCGGCGGGGAACCCCCAGAACCGCCTGGGCATGGTCCTGGTCCTCGGCATCGCCCTCGTCTACACGGTCATCGGCCTGGCCAACACCCTGCTCATGGCGACCTCGGTACGGGGCGGGGAACTGGCCTCGCTGCGGCTCGCCGGGGCGACCCGGGCCCAGATCCTGCGGGTGGTGGCGGGCGAGGCGGCGCTGGCGGTCGCGATCGGGACGCTCCTTGGCCTGGTGGTGACGGCGGTCGTCCTGGGCACCCTCGGAGCGGGCCTGGCGGCGCTTTCGGCCCCGGTGGTCCTGGCCCTGCCGTGGACGCAGGTGGGGGCGGCCGCGGGGGTGTGCGGGGTGGTCGCGGTCGCCGGGGCGGTGGCTCCCGCGTGGCGGCTCACGCGATGAGAGGCGATGGTGGGACGACGGGGCGGTGACCGGGGTCGGAGCCGGGTCACCGCCCCGTCCGCGCGTCGCGGGTCCGGGCGGTGCGCCGGCCCGTGCCCGTGCCCGTGCCCGTGCCGTGTGGGCAATCGTCCCGCTGGGGCGGGACGGGTGGGCACACGGGACGGCGCCCTTCAGCGGCGCCTCCGCGTTCCGCGCCTGGACCCGCACCCCGAGCGGCGGTGCACACCGGGTGCGGGTCAGGGCGCGGAAGCCTCGGGCGCCGGCAGGGGCGCCGTTCCGTTGTGCCCACCCGTTCCGCCCCGGCGGAACGCATGCCCACAACGGGGTGGGCACCCCGCCCCGGCGGAACGCATGCCCACAACGGGCGGGGTCAGGGCGTGGGCGTGGCTCGCCAGTCTCTGGACAGGATCGCCCAGATCTCCTCGTCGTGGCGCTTGCCCCGGTAGTCGTAGCTCTCCCTCAGGACCCCGTCCCGCGTCATCCCCAGCCGCCGCGCCACCGCGATGCTCGGTTCGTTGTCCGAGGAGACGACCCACTCCACCCGGTGGATGCCCCGCACGGAGATCGCCCAGTCGATGAGCGCCCGCGCCGCCCGTGTCACCAGGCCCTTGCCGACGCCCGCCGGCTCCAGCCAGCAGCCCGCCTCCGCCGTGCGGTCCGTCAGGTCGAACTTCCGGAGGATCACCGCGCCGACGAGCGTGCCCTCGGACCAGATGCCGTGGATGCGTCCGGTGTCGGCCGCCGCCCGCTCCGCGTACGCCCTGAGGAAGGCCCGGCTCGACTCCAGGTCCGTGACCACGTCCGGGAGCCCGTTCCGCGCGCCGATGAACTCCCGTCCCCGGTCCATGTGCGCGAGGAACTCCTCGGCCTGCCACGGTTCGAGCGGGCGCAGCTCCGCGCCGTCGTCGCCCAGGGACATCGCGTACATCGGCATCGCCTTCCTCCGTCATCGCATCGCTTACGGGATCAGGACGATCTTCCCCCGCGCATGGCCCGACTCGCTCAGCTCCTGCGCCCGCGCCGCCTCCTTCAGCGGCAGGGACTCGGCCAGGCGGACCGTGAGCGCGCCCTCCGCCGCCAGCCGGGCCTGTGCGGTGAGCCCGGCCCGTACCGCCTCCGGCGCCCCCGTGACGCCGGAGAAGACGATGCCGTGCTCCGCCGCGTCCGTCGCCGCGATCGTCACGATCCGCTCCTTCGCCGCGCCGCCGCCGCCGAGCAGTTCGATCGCGACGGGCAGGACCCCGTGCCCGGCCGCGTCGAAGACCGCGTCGACGCCCTCCGGGGCGGCGGCCCGCACCCGGTCGGCGAGCCCGTCCCCGTACGCCACGGGGATCGCGCCGAGCTCCCGCAGGTACGCGTGGTTGGACTCCGAGGCGCTGCCGATCACCGTGATCCCGGCCGCGACCGCGAGCTGCACGGCCACCGAGCCGACGACGCCCGCCGCACCGTGCAGGAACAGCGTCTCGCCCTCCCGCACCCGGAGCAGGTCCAGGACCCGCTGGGCGGTCTCGCCGGCCACCGGCAGGCTCGCGGCGGCCTCCCAGGAGAGCCCGGTGGGCTTGGGGGCGACGGTGCCGGCGATGGCGTACTCGGCGTAGGCGCCGGTCTTCGTCCAGCCGAGGACCTCGTCGCCGACGGCCACGTCGGTGACGCCCTCGCCGAGCGCGTCGGCCGTCCCCGCGAACTCCAGGCCCGGGACGGCGGGGAAGGTCGTCGGGTAGAACTCCTCGACCCAGCCGTAACGCCGCTTCCAGTCCACCGGGTTGAGCCCGACCGCGGCCACCTTGACCCTTACCTCCCCCGGGCCGGGCTCCGGCTTCGCGACGCCGGTCTCGTGGCGCAGCACCTCGGGGCCGCCGAACTCCTCGTACACGATCGCTTCCATCTCAGCCTCCGCTGCTGCCCGTTGTCGTTCGCTCTTCGATGTCCCCATCCTGCGCCGCGGGCCACCTCGCCCCCGCCCTCCCAACGGCCAGTCCCACCTGTCCGAAAGACGGGCCGTCAGCCGGCCGTCCCCGATTACGCTGAGCCGCATGGACGCGCTCACGCTGACCACCGCGTACGAGATCATCCGGCAGCCGCTCGGGGAGATCCTCCCCAAGGTCTCCGCCGCCCTCGCCCCCCTGGTCCCGCACGTGGACGCGGCCGAACTCTCCACCCACTGCGCCCACTCCCCCTTCAAGCGGCTCGGCGGTACGGAGCTGATGACCGCCGCCGAACTGGCCCCGCTGCTCGCGGCCGGCGTCCCCGGCGCGCCCTGGCAGGGGCGCGCGACGATCGGCGGCCGGGAGCGCGAGGTCGTCGCCGTCACCAGTCACGCGACCCGGCGCGGGGCGGTCCTCGTGCTCGTACGGGAGGACGGCACCGCCCCGGCCGACGCGGCCGCGCTCACCGTGGCGCAGGCGCTGTGGGACCTGGTCACCGGGCACTTCGACCGGTTCGCGACGGAGGCGGTGCCGGGCGCGCTGGCCCGCTCGCGCGCGGCGGCCGACACCCGCGCGCGGGTGATCGCCGAACTCACCGCCTCGCACGCGGCGGCGCTCTCCGGGGTCCTCGGAGTGCTGCGCAGCCGGGCCCTCGACGACACGACGGCCCGGACCACCGCCACCGACCTGGCCGCGTCCGCGCTGATCGAGATGCGGGCCGAGCAGCGGCGGGACCGGGCGCTGGCGGAGGAGCCCGCGGAGGACGCCTTCGAGCGGCTCGCGGGCGAACTGCGGCCGATGCTCCGGCACAGCAAGGTCCGGCTCGAACTCGGCGCGCCCGACTCCACGCGCTCGCTCGCGGCCGACGTCGCGCACAGTGCGCGGGCCATCGTCCGGTCGCTGCTCCTGATCGTCCTGGAGCAGGACTCCGTGCGGCGGGTCCACGTCGGCTGGCAGCTGACCGAACACGAACTGCGGGCCTCCGTGCGCGACGACGGCGCGGGCGGGCTCGCCCCCTGCGACCTGGGCGCCGGCACGATCCGCGACCGGCTGGAGGTGCTCGGCGGGCGGCTCGACATGGACGCGGTCCCCGGCTGGGGCACGACCATCACGGCGGTGATCCCCCTCGCCACCCCGGAGGCCCCGGTCGAGGCCGCCCACCCGCTGACCGGGCTCGGCGAACGGGAGGTGGAGGTGCTGCGGCACCTGGCGCTGGGGCACCGGAACCGGCGGATCGCGGAGGAGCTGCACATCAGCGAGTCGACGGTGAAGTTCCACGTCGCGAACATCCTGAACAAGCTGGGCGTCGACTCCCGCGGCGAGGCTGCCGCCCTCTTCCACGCGGCGGCGTAACCGTTGTGGGGCGGCGCCCCGCCCGTTGTGGGGCGGCGCCCCGCCCGTTGTGGGCATGCGTTCCGCCGGGGCGGAACGGGTGGGCACAACGGACGGCGCCCCTTGCCGGGCCTAGGCTCCCGCGCCCGAACCCGCACCCCTGGTGACGGCGCACTGGTGGTGCGGGTCCAGGCGCGGAACGCGGAGGCGCCGCGAGAGGGCGCCGTCCCGTGTGCCCACCCGTCCCGCCCCAGCGGGACGATTGCCCACACGGCGGGGGCGACGTCCACCCGGGCGCGGGCCCACACGGGGCGCGGGGCGCCGCCCAGCCGGGCGCGGGGTCGCCCAGGCGGGCGCGGGCCCAGGCGGGCACGGAGCGCGGGCGCGCGGGGCGCGGCGCCGCGCGTCGTTGTCAGTGCCGGGTGTCAGACTCGCGCGTATGAGCGAGAGGTGGGCGCTGGGCGTCGAGACCGAAGGGGACGGCGCGCTGCTCGTGCCCCTCGGGCCCGACGGCCGGCCCACCGCCCCCGTGCGCCGCGAGCCGGACCTCGTGGCGGCCGTCCGCCAGAGGCCCGACGTGGCCCGCTGGGTGTGGCGGTCGACGGCCGAGGTCTATCCGCGGCTCCTCGCCGCCGGCGTCCGCGTCGAGCGCTGCTACGACATCGAGGACGCCGAGCAGCTCCTCCTCAGCCACGAGGGCCGGCTCGGCGAGCCGCGATCGGCGGCGGCCGCCCTGGCGCGGCTGCGCAACGCCCCCGTACCCCCGGATCCGCCGCAGCGCGCCGCCGAGCCCGGCTCGCAGGACTCGCTCTTCGAGCCCCGCCCCACCGCCTCCGTGCCCTTCGAGGGGCTCCTCGCGGTCTACGCGGAGCAGCTGCGCCGCCACGACCGCGCCGAGCACCCGGGCCGGATGCGGCTGCTCACCGCCGCCGAGTCGGCCGGGATGCTGGTGGCCGCCGAGATGCACCGGGCGGGGCTGCCGTGGCGCGCGGACGTGCACCGGGAGCTGCTGGGCGAGCTGCTCGGCGAGCGGTACGCGGGCGGGGGCGAGCCGCGCCGCCTCGCGGAGCTCGCGGACGAGGTGTCGGCGGCGTTCGGCCGCCGGGTGCGGCCCGATCTGCCCGCCGACGTGGTGAAGGCCTTCGCCCAGGCCGGGATCCGGATCAGGTCCACGCGCCGCTGGGAGCTCGCCGAGATCGACCACCCGGCCGTGGAGCCGCTCATCGCGTACAAGAAGCTGTACCGGATCTGGACGGCCCACGGCTGGTCCTGGCTGGCCGACTGGGTGCGCGACGGCCGCTTCCGGCCGGAGTACCTGCCCGGCGGCACGGTCAGCGGGCGCTGGACGACCAACGGCGGCGGCGCCCTGCAGATCCCGAAGGTGATCCGGCGGGCGGTCGTCGCCGACGAGGGCTGGCGGCTCGTGGTCGCGGACGCCGACCAGATGGAGCCGCGGGTGCTCGCGGCGATCTCCCGCGACCCGGGTCTGATGGAGGTCGCGGGGCACCCCGACGACCTCTACACCCGGCTGTCCGACCGCGCCTTCTCCGGCGACCGCGACCACGCCAAGATCGCGCTGCTCGGCGCGATCTACGGGCAGACCAGCGGCGACGGCCTGAAGAACCTCGCGGCCCTGCGCCGCCGCTTCCCGCGCGCGGTGGCCTATGTCGACGAGGCCGCGAAGGCGGGCGAGGAGGGCCGGCTCGTACGGACCTGGCTGGGCCGCACCAGCCCGCGGGCGGTCGGCTCCGGTGAGGACGAGGAGGCCGGGCTCCCCCAGGAGTCCGGCGAACCGGAGCCGGAGAGCGGCGAGTTCGTCCCCGGGTACGCCTCGGGGAACGCCCGGGCCCGCGGCCGGTTCACCCGTAACTTCGTCGTCCAGGGCAGCGCCGCCGACTGGGCGCTCCTGATGCTGGCGGCGCTGCGGCGCTCCCTGTCGGGGATGCGCGCGGAGCTGGTGTTCTTCCAGCACGACGAGGTGATCGTGCACTGCCCGGCGGAGGAGGCGGAGGCGGTGACGGAGGCGATCCGCGCGGCCGGGGACGAGGCCGGGCGGATCGCGTTCGGCGAGACACCGGTCCGGTTCCCGTTCACGACGGCGACGGTCGAGCGGTACTCGGACGCGAAGTAGGGCCTGCGGTACGAGTCCCCCCGGGCCCGTACCGCAGGTCCGCCCGCCCCTACTTCGTCGGCAGCGTCCGCCACCTCTGGCTGAGCGCCAGCTCCTTGAGCTGCTCCATGGTCAGCGCGGGCTCCGCGCGCGTGGCGGCCTCGTGCTGCGCGCCCGCGTTGAAGGCGGAGACCGCCACCCGGAAGCCCTGGGGGCTCAGGGTGTCGACGCTCCACCACACGACCCCGGCACCGCCCTTCTCGCCGGGCTGCTGGGTGGACTTCACCTTGGTGCCGTCGGGCAGGGTGACGACCCCGGCGCCGGAGAAGAGCTCGGCGACGGCCTTCCCGGCGTCGGGCTGGACGTCGACCCCGACGAGGCTCTTGCCCTTGCCGTCGTCGACGACGACGTAGCCGTGGCCGTCGCCGCCGCCGTGGGACGTCACGGTGAGGCCCTGGGGCAGCAGGCGGCGCAGGGTGGACTGGACGGCGGCGGCGCTCGGCACGGCGGGCAGCCGGCTCTCGGAGGGATAGGGCTTCGGCTGCGCGGGCAGCTGCTTGAGCAGCGGCCGCCAGCCCTGGGCCGTGACGAGGGTCTGCAGCTGGGTGGCGCTGAAGGGCGGGTTCTCGCGGGTGATCGCGGCGCCCTTCTCGGCGGCGGCGTTGTACTCGCTCGCGTCGACGAGGAAGCCGTCCTTGGTGAGCAGCACCGCCCGCCAGTTCTTGGTCTTCTCGCGCCCGTCGGTGTACTCGTACCCCTCGATGACCATGAACCGGTCACCGCCCGGCAGCCGCTGGCTGGCGCACCTGTCGTAGCGGACGACCACCTTGTCGGGGCAGGTGACCTGGTCCGCGCCGGCCTCGGGAGTGCCGCCGGCCCGGAAGAGGCCGACGCTGACGCCCGCCTTGCCGCGGCCGTCGTCGTAGACGCCGGTGACGGACTGGCCCTTGCCGTCCAGGTTGTCGAACTGCCACTGGCCGGCCGGGGTGTTGGCCTTGAGGACGGCGGCGAGGTCCTTGACGGGGATCTCGGGAGCAAGCTCCCATTTCCCCGCGGGCCGGTCGGCCGGACCCGTCCGCGGCGGCGGCGCCGCCACCGAGCTCGTCGTCGCCGACCCCTCGGGGCCGAGCAGCGAGCCGCCGTACACGCCGCCGATGCCGACGGCGGCGAGCGCGAGGACGCCGCCGGTCACGGCGAGGCGCCGGCGCACCAGGCGGCGCCGGCCGCGCTGGAGCCCGCCGGCGATCAGTTCGCGCCGGTCGTCGGCGGAGAAGCCGTCGCCTGCGCTGCGCAGGGCCGCGCCGAGCTCCTCCTCGAAGGCCTGGGTTTCTTCGTTCTGGGGCATGCCGGGATCACCGTCTCAGGTCGGTAGGGAAAGCGGGAAACGTTCGGGGTCAGCGGGTGGCGAACGTGGCGACGCTGCCGCCGAGTCGGTCCCGCAGCTTGGCGAGCGCCCGCACCGAGCGGGTGCGGACGGCGGCGGAGCTGACGTGCAGGGCGTCGGCGGTCTCCTCGATGCTGCGGTCCTCCCAGTACCGCAGGACGAGGACCGCCCGGTCCTTCGGCGCGAGGCCGGCGAGCGCGTCGAGCAGCGCGATCCGCAGGGCCGGGTCCTCGCCGTACTCGGGGGCGCGGTCGGGCAGCTCGCCAAGGGGGCGCTCGGTGGCGGAGCGGCGCCGCTGGTGGCTGAGGAAGGTGCGTACGAGCACGGTCTGGGCGTACGCGGCGGGGTTCCCGACCCGCGCCATACGGCCCCAGTGGGCGTACATCCGGCCGAGGGTCTCCTGGGTGAGGTCCTCGGCGAGATGTGTGTCTCCGCTGGTCAGCAGGCATGCCGAGCGGAAGAGGTGCCCTGTTCGTGCGGAGGCGAACTCCAGGAACGCGTCCGCGCGGGACTTTCTCATGCCCCTCCTTTCCCTCGCGGTCACGGGGTGTGGCCGGCGTACACCTCATTGACGCGACGGGAGCGCGGAAATGTTTCAGCCCTACGTATCCGAAGAAGCGGAAGCGGGTAATCCTGTTGGTATGAACACTCTCAGCGCAGCAGAGAACCTGGCCGCTGGGGTTTGGCAGTCAGGTCTGGCCCAGGTCGTCGGCGGGCTCGTCGTCGTCTTCGTCCTCATCGGTGCCGTCTGGCTGGGCTTCCGGCTCAGCGACCGCGAGTCCAAGAAACCGAAGCCGGACGAACAGCCGCACCGGCCCGACACCGGCGCCCTGCCGGGCGAGATGGAGGAGTACCGCAAGCCGTCCGAGATGCCGCAGACCGACGGCGAGCACCGGCTCATGCCCTACCAGCTCAAGAACGCCGGGGAGGCCTCGACCGATCCACCCACCGAGGAGAAGCGCAAGTGGGGCGGCATCTCCAGTGGTGGCTTCGGCAGCGGAGGCACCGGCCACGGCGACTGACGCCGGCCCCTGACCCCGGCCCCTGACCCAGAAAAGCCCAGCCGCAATCGGCTGGGCTTGGTCCGGCTCGGGTACTGGCTCCGGCTTGGGTACTGGCTCCGGTTCGGGTAGCGGTTCCGGCTCCGGCCAAACGGCTCCGGCTCCGGCTCCGGTTACGCCTGGGCGGGTTCGCCGCCCAGGATCCGGCCCGCGCGCTCCGCGATGTGCGCCGGCGGGGCGGAGTCCGCGGGGAGGACCGGGTCGGTGACCGGCTCGCCGAAGGTGGTCACCACCGGCAGCACGCCCGCCCACAGGCCGAGCGCCGCGTCCTCGGATTCGCCGTCGTCCGGCGGCCCGTCGGCGGTCTTCACCGAGGCCTCGGTCAGGTCGAGCGCGAGGAGCGCGGTCGCGGCCAGCTCCTTGCGGCTCGGCTGCCGCGCGTACTCCCACTGGCCCGGGGAGCTCTGCTCGGTCAGGGCCCGCAGACCGCGGAGCTTCTCCTCCGGGTCGGTGACGATCTCGGGGACGCCGTAGATCATCGCGCAGCGGTAGTTCACCCCGTGCTCGAAGACGGAGCGGGCGAGGACGAGGCCGTCGACGTGCGTGACCGTGACGCAGACGGTGGTGTCCGGGGCCTGGACCAGGCTGCGGCTGGCGACCGAGCCGTGCAGATAGAGCCGGTCGCCGTCCACGCCGTACGCGGTGGGCACCACCATCGTCGTGCCGTCGACGGTGACGCCGAGGTGGCAGAGGAAGCCGGCGGCGAGCACGGCGTCCAGGTCGGCGCGCCGGTGGCTGCCCTTGTGGCGCATCCGGCGCAACCGGGTCCGCTCGGTGACGGCCAGGTCGGCTGCGGCCGGCTCCGTGACGGCCGGCTCGTCGCCGAGCTCTGTGGTGGTGCTGCTCATGATGACCTCTCGTTCCGTGCGGCTGTAGGTGGTGTACGGGGGATCAGCCCGTCGCCGCCACCGACTTCCGCCTGTCGGAACGCCGGCCGTCGTGACGGCTCGCCACCAGGGAGTCGCAGATCTCGCCGGCCCGGACCGCGGCCATCGAGAGCAGGTTGGCCGTGATGCCGTGGGAGTGCTCGGTGCCGCCCATCAGGTAGATCCCGGCCTCCACCTCGGGCGCGGTCTCCACCCGGTAGTCGCGGCGGACCCGCAGCCGGCCGTCCTCGTCGCGCGCGCAGGCCGCGTCGAGCGCGCCGAGCAGCCGGCCCGGGTCGGGCTCGGAGTAGCCGGTGGCGTAGACGACGGCGTCGGCCTCCATGGTCTCCGTCTCGCCGGTGGCCAGGTTCCGCACCTGGACGCGGACCCCGTCGGGGCCTTCCACGGCCTCGGTGAGCCGGGTGACGCCGAGGATCCGCAGCCGCTGCTCGCCGCGGACCTTCTCCTGGTACGAGCGGCGGTACAGCTCCTCGATGAGGTCCATGTCGACGACGCCGTAGTTGGTGTTGCGGTGGTAGTCCATGAGCGTCCGGCGGACGGACGGCTCGGCCCCGTGGTAGAGGTCGACGGCCTCCGGGTCGAAGATCCGGTTCGCGTACGGGCTGTCGTCGGCCGGGCTGTAGCCGTACCGCGTGTGGACCGCGACGACCTCGGCCCCCTCGTACGTCCGGTGGAGGTGGTCGGCGATCTCGGCGGCGCTCTGCCCGGCCCCGGCGACGACGAACCGGCGCGGGTTCTCGGTGGGCAGGGCGGCGAGCCGGTGCAGGAACTCGCTGCTGTGCCAGAGGCGTTCGGAGGAGGTGACGCCCTCGGGGAGCCGGGGGACGAGGCCGGTGCCGATGACGAGGTTCCGCGCCCGGTACGTGACGGCCTCGGCCTCGCCGACGGCGGCGACGTCGACCTCGACGGCGGGTCCGGCGGCCCCCGCGGGCCGGATCGCGGTGACTTCGAGCCCGTAACGGACCATGTGGTCCACGCCGTTGGCGGCCCACTGGAGGTAGTCGTGGAACTCCTCGCGGGTCGGGAACAGCACCTTGTGGTTGATGAAGTCGACCAGACGGCCGCGGTCGTGGAGGTACGGCACGAAACCGAAGCGGCTGCGCGGGTTGCGCATCGTGGCCAGGTCCTTCAAGAACGAGACCTGCATCGTGGCGTCCGGCAGGAGCATGCCCCGGTGCCAGCCGAAGTTCGGCTGCTTCTCCAGGAAGACGGCCGTGAGCCGCTCGTCGGGCGCGGCCTGCTCGTTGTACTCCTCGATGGCGATCGCGAGGGCGAGGTTGGCGGGCCCGAAGCCGACGCCGACGATGTCGTAGACGGGCGTGGTCTCGTGCGAGGTCTCGTTCATGGCTGACTGCCTTTCGGTGGGCGGAGGTTCAGGAGGTTCGGGCGCGGCCGGCGACGGCGGCGCAGCCGGCGGCGAGGAGCAGGGCGAGCAGCAGCCCCGTACCGGCGAAGGAGAGGAAGACGGCCGCGATCACCAGGGTCACGACGGCGGTCCCGCGCAGGGCGCGGCCGGTGCCGCGGGCCCGCAGGGCGGCCGCGGCGGCGGCCACGTACAGGAGCAGGAAGGCGCTGCTGGTGACGACCAGCACCAGTTCCTCACCGGTGCCGGTGAGGGTCAGGGTGGCCAGGACGGCCGCGTACGCGAGGGCGAGGGCGACGGTCGCAGGCACCGGGCGGTCGGCCAGGGCGTGCGGCAGGATCCGCTCGCGGGCGGCGGCCCGGACGACCCGGGTCGCGCCGAGCACCCAGGCGTTGGTGGCGACCACCGCGAGCCCGAGGGCGAGGAGATCGCCGGCGAAGGCACCGGCGTCGCCGAGCGAGGCGCCGAGGAGGGCGGTGATGACGACGGGCTCGTCGCCGGGAACGGCCAGGTAGGCGGCCGTCACCGCCGCGTACAGCAGCCCGACGATCGGCACCGCCCAACGGATCGCCCGGCGGTAGCTGCGGGCCGGGTCGTCGACCTGCTCGGCGAGGGTCGAGACGTTCTCCCAGCCGAGGAAGGAGAAGAAGGCGGTGACGACGGCGATGCCGACGCCGCCCCAGCCGTGCGTGAGGAACGGGGTGTACTCCCCCGCGTCGAACCGCGGCACCGCGAGCACCACGGCCCCGCCGAGGCCGAGCAGCAGCACGACCAGGGCCGCGGCCTGCACCCGGGCGCCGGCCGTGAGACCGAGCAGGGTGAACGCGGCGGACAGCGCCATGAAGCCGATCGCGATCGGGTACACGGGCCCGTCGGGCTGGCCGATCAGTCCGAGGAGACAGCGGGCGGACACGATGCCCATCACCGGATTCCCGATGACGTACGTCGCGACCAGGAGCAGCGCCGCCGCGCGGCCCGGGCGGCGGCCGAAGCCGGCCTCCACCATCGCGGCGAGGCCGGAGGCGTCGGGGCGCCAGGCCGACATCTCCGCGAAGAAACGCGCGAAGGGGTACGAGCTGAGCGCGAGCGCCAGCCAGGCGAGCAGCGCGGCGGGGCCGGCCTGCCGCTCGGTCAGCCCCGGCACCAGAAGGATGCCGGTCCCGACGAGACTGCTGACGTAGAACACGACGAGCGCGCGCACGCCGAGGGCGGTGGGTCGCTGCAGCAGATCGGTCATGGTGTCACCTCCAGTTGAGTTGTGGGCGGCGCCCCGCCCGTTGTGGGCAGGCGTTCCGCAAGGGGCGATGGGGGTCCCCCCTGCTCGAGCGAAGCCGAGAGCTTGGGGGAGGGTGGGCACAACGGACGGCGCCCTTGCCGGCGCCAGAGGCTCCAGCGCCTGGACCCGCACCCCTGGTGACGGCGCCGTCGTGGTGCGGGCCGGGGCGCGGAACGCGGAGGCGCCGCTGGGCGCGCCGTCCCGTGTGCCCACCCGTCCCGCCCTGCGGGACGATTGCCCACACGGGCGCGAGCGCGGGGCCCACACGGGCGCGGGGCGCGGGGCCCCGGATCAGGCGCCGGCCAGGACGTCCAGCGCCTCCGACGCCGCCAGTTCCGCCGCCGCCGGTGCCGTCTTGAAGCCCGCCCCCGACCACCCCGTCGCGAGGACGATCCGGCTGTCGGCCCGTTCGCGCCCCAGGTGGGGGCGGGAGTGCGGCGTGTAGAGGTCGACGCCCTGGCGGCCGCCGAGGAAACGGGTCGCGGGGTCGGCGAGCCAGGGCCACCGCGCGGCCGCGCCCTGGCGGATGTACGCCACGTGCTCGTCGGTCAGTGTGGCGAGCCCGCCCGGGGGTACGTCCCACTCGTCGACCGGCCGTCCCGCCATGTAGCCCCCCGCTGCCTCCCCGGTGAGCTGCGGCCGCCCCCACACCCCGCTCACCATGTCGACGACGGTGGGGAGTCCGGCCGTGGCGGGGTGGTGGAAGAAGCCGTACCGGATGGACTTGGTGCGTCCGGCGTCCGCGCCGCTCAGCCGGTGCCCGGCGATCTCCCCCGTACCGCCGCCGGCCGCGAGGACGACCGCGAAGGCCTCGACGGGTCCGCCGGGTTCGAGGAGGACGCGGACCCGGTCGGCGCCGGGCGGGGCGTCGAGTTCCCGGACCCGGGCGGGCAGCAGCCGGGCCCCGTGGGCGAGGGCGCGGTCGCGGTAGACCCGCGCGGTGCGGGGCGGGTCGGCGTACCCGGCCTCGGGTTCCCACACGGCGGCGGTGACGCCGTCGACGGAGAGCCCGGGGAACCGGGCCCCGAGCACGCCCGGGTCCAGCAACTCGGCGGGGACTCCGGCCCCGTTGAGCTCGGCGACGCCCTTCTCGGCCTGTTCCAGGTCGGCGTCGCCGCAGAGGACGAGCGACCCGGTGGTCATGAAGCCGTACGGTCCCGGTGCGAGCGCGGCGGGCCCCCAGGCGAGGTGGTGGCTGCGGAGGGCGAGCCCCCGCAGGTACGGGTCGGCCTCGAAGGACCGGACGAGCCCGCCGGACCAGGCGGTGGCGTGGTCCTGGCGTCCGTCCATGGGCGCGACGAGCGCGACCCGGGCGCCCTGCCGGGCGAGGACGGAAGCGGTGGCGGCGCCGACGACCCCGGCGCCGACGACGATGACGTCGTACGCCCGCCCGTGCCGTCCGGCGGTACGGGGGCGCTCGACGGTCGCGGCCGTCACCGTCACCGTCACCGGCACCGGCACCGGCACCGGCACCGGCACGAAGTCCCAGCCCACGCTTCCGGCCTCGGGTTCGCCGAGCGCGGTGAACCCCCGGTCGGCGTGGGCCCGCACGGCCGCGAGGAGGGTGCGTCCGATGCGCCCGGCGTCCTCGGAGAGCGCGGCGGTGGCGGCCGCGAAGGCCGCGTCCACGTGCGCTTCGGGCCCGCCGCGCATCCGGGCCACGGAGGCGG
The DNA here is from genome assembly GCF_053616475.1 of Streptomyces sp. NPDC055815. NCBI lineage: Bacteria > Bacillati > Actinomycetota > Actinomycetes > Kitasatosporales > Streptomycetaceae > Streptomyces > Streptomyces sp. NPDC055815. The sequence goes on from NZ_JBSHDU010000030.1 coordinate 74,221, forward strand.
GGCCGCCGGGCGGGCCGAGCAGGTCCGCGAACTCGTCCACCGCGCAGTCGTCGGTGAACCAGAACGCCCCCTCGTACCCGGCCGCCCGCCACTCCCGGGCCACCCGCGCGGCCCCGACGTGGGTCCCGCAGACGACGAGCGCGGTGAGGTCCCGCCCCGAGGGGGCGTCGAGCAGGTCGAGGGAAGGCCCGGCCAGGACGGCCGGCACCGGCACGGCGCCCGTCGCGGGCCCGCTCCCGTCGGAGACCACGGCCCCCGACGGCAGGGCGGGCCGGGTGACCGCCGAGGCCTCCCGTACGAGCAGCGCAAGCCGCTCCCCGTACGCGCTGCCGTCGTGCGTCACGGCGACCCGGGTGTGACCCGCCTCCCGCACGGACGCGAGCAGGTCGACCGCCTGGGCCCGGTCGTCCGGGCACCAGCGGAGCAGCGTGCCCGCGCTGTCGGCGAGAAGGCCGGGCGTGGTGGCCAGCGGGAGGAGGACGGGGAGTCCGGCGGCCCGGTAGACGGGGAGGGCGGCCGCCGCGCCGGCGCTGTTGAAGTGCCCGACGACCAGCGCGTGCCGGCCCTCGGCGACGACCGCCTCGGCGATCTGCCGGGCCGTCTCGGCCTCGCCCCGGTCGTCGTACAGCTCCCAGTTCACGGCCGTCCCGTACCGCTCGGCGGCCCGCTCCAGGTGCTCGCCCCAGGCCGCCCGGGGCCCCGAGAAGGGTCCGACGACGGCGCCGCGCGGAAGGAGCTCCCGGTCAGGCACTGAAGACCGCCCCGGGCCAGGCCGCCACCGGCGTCCCCGGGGCGAGCGGTGCGAGGGCCTCCGCGTCGACCCGGCGCGGTTCCGGCGCGAGGCCGAGGAGGGCGGCGAGCCGGGCGGAGCCGTACGGGAGGGCGGGCGCGGCCCAGGCGGACAGGGCGGCGGCGACGGCGAGCTGGGCGGAGAGCGCGGAGCGGTACGCGGAGGCGCCGTCGGGACGCTCGCCCTCGAAGCCGTTCACGTACCCGAAGTCCTCTGCGAGGCACACCACTTCGTCGAGCAGCGCGACCGCGCGCCGCACGTCGTAGCCCTCGACGCCGTACGCCTCCCGCAGCTGTCCGACGGTCCCGGTGAGCCGGCCGCGCAGCCGCTCCCACGCGGGACCCTGCGGCGCCTCGGCGGGGGCGGCCCCACCGGCCTCGGCCACGGCGGTGAGCAGCCGGCCGAGCCAGCCGTCCCAGCGCTCGGCGAGCCGTTCGCGGCTGACGGCGAGGGCGGCCGAACTGAAGCTGGTCTGGCGGCCGTTGGGCCGGTCGGAGAGGACGTGGTAGCGCAGGACGTCCGCGCCGGTCCGGGCGAGTTCCTCGTGCGCCCAGATGGCGTGGCGCCGGCTGGTGGAGAACTTGAGCCCTTCGAGCCGGTAGAACTCGTTGACGACGAAGGCCCGGGGCAGCGCGATCTCGGGGTCGTACGCCCGGAAGGCGGCGGGGAACAGCAGGGCGTGGAAGTAGCCGTTGTCGAAGCCGAAGAACTGGACGGGTGCGGGGGCGGGTCCGGTCTCGCCGGCGCCGGTCCACTCCAGGAGGTAGCCGGGGGCCATCTCGAACCAGACGTAGATCCGCTGGTCGGTGAAGCCGGCGACGGGGACCGGCACGCCCCACTCGGAGGGGTGGCTGACGGCGATCTCGGGGAGGCCCGCGGCGCGCATCCGCTCGCAGAGGGAGCGCAGGTGCGGCGGCATGTCGACCCGGTCCCAGAAGGCGGTGAGTTCCTGCTCCCAGGGGGCGAGGGGGAAGTAGAGCCGCTCGCAGTCGCGGAGTTCGGGGGTGGCGCCGCAGCCGGTGCAGACGGGGTCGGTCAGGTCGGCGCAGTCGTTGGGGCGGCCGCAGGGCTCGCAGGCGTTGCCGTTGGAGCCGGAGCCGCAGTGCGGGCAGTCGCCCTTCAGGTAGGCCTCGTACAGCCAGCGCTCGCAGCCCGTGCAGTACGGCAGCGGTCGCGTCCGGGCGACGATGTGCCCGGTGTCGTACAAGCGGGCGAAGAAGTCCTGGACGGCCGACTGGTAGCCGACGTCGCGGCGGGGGCGGACGATCGCGTCGAAGTCGGCGCCGGCCTGCCGCCAGACGGACTCGATGGAGGCGCCGTAGCCGTCGGCGACCTCGTCGCCCTTGCGGCCGCCGTCGCCCCGGCCGCGGACCGGCACGTAGCTCTGGTGGTCGTCGAGGCCGGTCGTGTAGCGGACCGGGCCGGTGCCCTCGGCGGCGAGGAAGCGGCGCAGGACGTCGCCGGCGAGGTAGGGCCCGGCGAGGTGGCCGATGTGCAGGTCGCCGTTGGGGGTGGGCGGGGTGGCGGTGATCCAGTGGGCGGTGGTGTCGCTCATGCCGCGACCTCCTCGGTCTCGTTCTCGGTACGGATGGCGGGCTCGCGCAGCGGCCAGTAGAGGGAGACCCAGCTCAGCTCGGCGTCGCCGGTGTTGTGGACGACGTGCTCCTGGTTCCTGGGCAGCACGACGATGTCGCCGGCCCGGAACGGCGGCTCCAGGGTGCCGTCGAGGGTCACGCTGCCGGCCCCGGACAGGATGATCATGACTTCGTCCTGGTTGTGGCAGTCGGGGTCGGAGTCCCCGCCGGGCTCCAGGAAGCAGGCCATCGCGCCGACGGGCGGTTCGGAGTCCCCGCCGGGCCACGGGATGAGCCGCTGGCAGGCGAGCCCGAACTCCTCGGTGGCGGCACTGCGGTCGATACGGAAACGGCGATCGGCCATGGGGGCGGCTCCGGGGCTCTGTTTCGGGGGGAGGTCGCGGTACGGAGTGGGGGCGAGGGCCGGTTCTCCGGGCGGCAGGATGGGCGAGGTGAAGGGCATACGGGTCTCCTGAAAGGGCGAGCGGGACGCTGCGTCCGCGAGCGGGCGCGGAAGGGGCGGACGCTGGGTCCGCGGAACGAGCGGGACACTGCGTCCGCGGCCTCGGAACGGGCGGGGCTCTCGGTCCGCGAGCGGCCTCAGAAAGCGGTGTGCGGCTCGGGACCACCCGCAGGCGACGCCGGCCCGAGTCCGGTCACCGACGTGACCGGGATGCGGGCCAGGCCGGCCATCACCTGGCGGGGGCCGGCCCCCCACCCGTACCGCTGCTTGAGCGGCGCGACGTGGGTGGCGATCAGCGCGAGGAGCGGCGCGAGGTCGGTGGGTGTGGCGCCGAGGAGGGCCAGCAGTTGCTCGGTACGGGTCAGGCCGGCGCCCGGGCCGATCCCGTGCACGGCGGCGTCCTGCCAGGTGGCGCCGGCGCTCCCGGCGACGACGGTGTTGTGCAGGGCGAAGCCCTGGTTGTCGCGTGCGTGGATGCCGACGGGGGCGGACACGGCGGCGCGGGTGGACTGGACGAGTTCGATGACGCGCTCGGGGCGGAGCGAGCCGAGGGAGTCGACGAGGAAGACGGCGTCGAGCGGGCCGAGTGCCGCGCTCTCGCCGAGGCAGCGGTCGAGCTCCGGGTAGGAGGCGAGGTCGATGTGGGTGAGGAACAGGCAGACGCCGAAGCCGGCGTCGCGCAGGCGGTGCAGCGGGGCGGCGGCGCGGGCCACCCGGTCGTACCGGACGGCGAGGCGGACCAGGCCGACGGACACGGGACCGGCGACCAGGGCGTCGGCGATCCGCCCGGCGGAGGCCGTGGCGGCGGCGTCCGTGACGGGCAGGTCCGCGGTGTCGAGGAGGACGGAGAAGCGGGGGCCGTAGCGCTCGGGGAGCGGGACCGGAAGGAGCGCGCCGCGCGGGGCGGAACGGTCGGCGGGGTCGTGGACGCTGCCCAGCTCGATGACGTCGATGCCGAGCCGCCCGCAGACCGCGAGGTAGTCGGCGGCCAGCGCGGGGGGTACGGATCCGCCGGTGAGCCGTCCGCCGGTGCGCAGGGTGCAGTCGAGCAGGGTCATCGGGGTCACCCCCAGCCGGTGTCGTTCGTGCCGGTGCCGGCGGCGGGGGCGCCCCAGCCGGTGTCGTAGGTGCCGGTGAGGACGGCCGAGCCCCAGCCGGTGTCGTCCGTGCCGGTGCCGGTGGCGACCCGGTCGACGGTGACGGTGGCGAGGCCGGCGAGGCCGACGACCAGGGTGGTGAGGAGGGTGCTGCGGATCCGCCGCTTCATGACGAGTGCTCTCTTTCCGCTTCCGCGAGGAGTAAGTCGTGGGTTTCCGTGGGGGATTGCGAGCTTCGCGGGCTGTGCGAGCTTGGTGCGCTTCGACCTTGTGGGCGGTGAGACGAACGTAGCGAGGGCTGCATGGCTATGGGGCGGACCGCATGGCTCATTAGGCTGCATGGCAGCAAGAGGACGCCGTCACAAACGGGGGAAAAGGTGGCGATAAAAGACATCGAGCAGGCTCAGGAAGACGTCGGGAGCACGGGGAGCACCGGAAACTCCGGGAACACCGAGAACACCGGAAACTCCGAGAACACCGAGAACACCGAGAACACCGGGAACACCGGAAACTCCGGAAACACCGGCAGCACCAGAAACTCCGGGAACAACGAGACCCCCGAGTCCCCCGAAGACCCCCTGACCCGCGTCTACACCGCCCTCCTGGCCCGGGACCCGGCTCGACCGCCCGCGCACCCGGCCGACCTGGCGGCGGAACTGGACCTGCCGCTGGCCCGGGTGGAGTCGGCCGTCTCGGCCCTCGGCGACATGGGGCTGCTGCGCCGGACCCCGGAGCGGGCCGTGCTCCCGGTGGCACCCGACGAGGCCGTCCAGCGCACCCTGGGCCCGCTGGAACGGGAGATGCGCGCCCGCCGCCAGCACATGGAGCGCACCCGCGAGCAGCTGATGGCCTTCATGCCGCTGTACGAGTCCCACCTGCTCCGGCTGACGCATCTGCGGCAGGCGGAGTACGTGGAGCTGCTCACCGATCTGCGGGCCGTACGGGAGGCCATCACCGAACTGGGCCGGACCTGCGAGCGCGAGGTCATGACGGCCCAGCCGGGCGGTGGCCGGCGCGCCGAGGTCCTGGAGGAGGCGGTGGCCCGCGACGAGGAACTGCTGCGCCGGGGCGTCCGGATGCGGGTCCTGTACCAGCACACGGCCCGCTTCTCCTCGGGCACGTGCGCGTACGTGGAGCGGGTGGGCCGGCTAGGGGCCCAGGTCCGCACCCTGGACGACGAGTTCATGCGCATGCTCGTCTTCGACCGGTCGACGGCGGTCATCCCGGTCCCGGACGACCCGCACGCGGCGGTCCTGATCCGGGAGCCGCACGTGGTCGCGTTCATGGTGGGCGCGTACGAGCGGCTGTGGCTGGAGGCGCTGCCGTTCGAGACGGAGTGGGACCGGCAGACCATCATGGACATCTCGGACGAGCTGAAGCAGACCATCGTGCGGCTGCTCACCGAGGGCCTGACGGACGCGGCCATCGCCCGCCGCCTGGGCCTCTCGGTCCGCAGCTGCCGGCGGCACGTGGCCGACGTGATGGCCGCGCTGGGTGCCGAGAGCCGTTTCCAGGCGGGTTATCTGCTCGCGCAGCAGGACCGTGAGCAGCCGGGTCCCTGAGGTCACCCGTACGGGGTGAAGAGCGGTCGCGGTCACCAGTCGGCCACCACCGGGGCATAGGGTCCGTGCAGACAACACAGAGCGGACGAAGTCAGGGTGGACATGAGCGACTTGGCGACCGGGGAGCGATCCGACCGGGAGGACCCCGAGGAGACCCCTCCGGGTCCTCCGGAGGCGGCCCCGAAACGGCGCCGCCCCTTCTGGGTCGAGCTGCCGATGCTCGCCGGGATCGCGCTGGTGCTGGCCTTCCTGATCAAGACGTTCCTGCTGCAGGCGTTCCTGATCCCCTCGGGCTCGATGCAGAACACCCTTCAGGTGGACGACCGGGTCCTGGTCGACAAGCTCACCCCGTGGTTCGGCGCGGAGCCGGACCGGGGCGAGGTCGTGGTCTTCCGCGACCCCGGCGACTGGCTGGCGGGACAGCCGGTGAAGCAGCCGACGACGGTCCAGAAGGCGCTGGGCTTCGTCGGGCTGATGCCGGCGGCGGGCGAGAAGCACCTGATCAAGCGGGTCATCGGGGTGGCCGGGGACACGGTCGAGTGCGCGGGCACGGGCCCCCTGAAGGTGAACGGCAAGCCGCTGACGGAGCCGTACGTCTTCGCGGGGAACACGGCCTGCAGCACGGACGCGGGCGGCCGGTTCAAGGTCACGGTGCCGGCCGGCAGCCTCTGGGTGATGGGCGACCACCGCCAGGCCTCGCAGGACTCCCGCTACCACCAGGACGACTCCCGGGGCGGCATGGTGCCCGTGACGGACGTGGTGGGCCGCGCCGTCGTCGTCGCCTGGCCGATCCCCCACTGGTCGACCCTGCCGGTCCCGGACACCTTCGAGCAGCCGGGCCTCGCCGACCGCCCCTGACGACCGCACCACGGGAAAGGCCGGGCCGGACGGTGTCCGACCCGGCCTTCTCCGTGCCGTCCCGGGATCCGGTCCCGCGACTCGCACAGGGCGCACTCAGCGGGCGACGAGCCGCTCCAGCTCGGGGTCGGCGAAGAACGACCGGTTGACGTAGGCGAAACGGGCGGCCAGGGCGAGATTGGCCGACCGGGCGCTCCGGACGCCGGCCCGCGCATCGGTACCGGGATCGCCCGTCGGCGGCATGCAGTCGACGATGAACTCCCGTACGGAGGCGACGAACTTGTCGAGCGTGCTCTCGCTCACCCCGGCGTGGGACGCGATGGGGCCCCGGTGGTCGAAGCCCAGTGCCAGCGCCTGCCACATCCTCAGCTGGGTGCGGCTGCTGCAGACGACGCGGAGCTTCAGGTGCTCGGGGCGGTTCCAGTACGGACGCAAGTGCCCGAGCGGCGGGTCCCGGCCGTCCAGCAGTGCGCAGATCGCCTCGGCCTGGTCCGCCGCCGACAACGACTTGCTGATCCAGGTGACCGGGGTGTGCGGGCACAGCTCGAACGCCGCACGGAGCATCAGTTCACGATTGCCCTCGACGTCCGCCGTGTACAGCGCCGTGCGGGTGTCCGGTGAGGTCTCGGCCAGTAGCCGCAGCGCGGTGAGCCCGTGCCCCCGTTCCCCGCCGGCGCGGCGGGCGCCGAAGTCGAGGTCGACGAGGGCCACGTCGTACGTCCCGCCGTCGGCCCGGGCCCGCTCGACGGCGATCGGGATGTCGTCGGGGCTGGTGACCTGCGCGGTCTCGAAGAGCAGGCGGCCCTCACGCACGTCGGGGTGGGTGCGGAGCATGCCGTCTATCAGGTGGTCCAGGGAGGGGACGTCGTCCACGATGAGCAGCGTGCGCGGCACGACCGTCCCGGCTTCGTCCACGGGCTGCGCCCCCTGGGCGGGCACGGTGACGTCCGGAACGAGTGGTCTGAAAACGGCGTCGTCGAGCCGGTCGGACAAGGCCACCTCCTTGTGACAGGTTGCAAGGGGCCAGCCTTTCAGAGCGCGACAGGGACGTCACCGTCGGAATCCCGCCACGAAAGACCGAATTCCCCTCGCCTCCCCTCCGATTGACCGCCCGTCACAGAGCGAACCACGTGCCGCGCACGACGGCGCCGCCCCCGGGCGCTGCAGCAACCTCGATCCGGCCTCCCCGCTTGCGCAGTCTGCGGTCCAGCACGGCCAGCGAAGAGCCCCGCCGGCTCATCGAGGACGCCCCGTCGAACCCGCGGCCGTCGTCCGTGACCATCACGGACACCCGGCGCCGCCCCGCCTCCGGGGTCACGGCGAGCGAGATCCGGATGTCGAACTCCGGCGCGCGCAGCCGGTTCGCCTCGCGGACCGCGTTCACGCACAGGTCGCTGAGCACGCTCTCCAGCAGATCCAGGTCGGTCGGCCGCAGCGGATGTCCTCCCGTCCCCGAGTGCTCCGCCGTCACCACCAGCGTCTCGGGGGCCGCCGAGAATGCCCGGCAAGTCGACAGCACGTCGGCGACGATCTCGTCCAGCCCCGTGCGGTCCCCCTCCCGGAACGGATCGCAGCGCAGGGACTCCACCTGGTGGACCAGGCTGTGCCAGCGGGCCTGCACCTCGTCGGACTGCTCGTCCAGGTCCAACAGCGTCCCCAGTACCCGGAACTCGTTCTTGACCTTGCTGTGCACCGCGCTGGACACCACGTCCGCCAGGTCCTTCCGCTCGTCGCGCAGCGCCGGACCGAGCGCCGAGAGCAGCGAGTCGACCAGGGTGACGTCCACGTACACGCGCACCACCGCCCCCCACAGCACGAGCGCCCCGTCCGGCCCGGTCGCCCCCGGCGGAGCAGCCAGCCGGTACACCGTGTAGCCGGCGGCGGCCAGCAGCACCGGCAGCAGCAGGCGAGCCCAGGCGTACGGGGCACTGCGGGCCAGCTCCGGCGCGTACCACGCCGGGTCGATGACGTACTGCGCGAACGGCAGGTAGAGGAGGAGGAGCGTGAACGCGGCGGACCAGGCGAGCGGCGGCGGCCCGGACGGCGCCGACCACGCGGTGACCAGGCCCATCGCCACCACACCCGCACCCTCCGTGACCCCGGGCACGTCCAGCGTCACCCGGCGCTCCCGCGCGGTGCGGCTCAGGTACGAGGCGAAGCCGCGCAGGGGGCGGCGCTCGCCCATCCACTCCAGCGCCCCGTCGTGGTGGTGGCTCCAGGCGGCGAGCGCGCCGACCGAGGCGACGGCACCCGCGACGAGGACGGGAGCGGCCCCGACGGAACCGCCTCCCCGCACGGCCGCGAGGCCGCATCCCGTCCACAGCACGGCGGAGACCAGACGGCACAGCGCCGTCCACCGGTAGAAGCCGTGCAGAGCGCGACGGGCCATCACCTGATGGTCCGTCGTGCGCAGATCGGGGCGGTGACCCGGCACGCGTGCGCCCCCCTCGAACCAAGCGGACAACCGGTCACGCAGCGGCGGCGCCGCGTCCTGAGCAGCCATGCGCACGATTCTGTCGAGTCGGCCCCGGGGACCGGAAGGCAAACGTTCGCAACGCGGACCGCAAAACTTCCCAACGGGCCCGGCAATGCTTCCTCTGACGTCCGATCGCGGCTTTTTCCAGACTGACTTGACGACCCGGACGTGGCAGAGCCCGGCGACACGGTCCGAGTCGAACAAGTCATTCATCCGCCGGGAATCAGTCGCTCTCGACAAGGAGACGTCATGGCGTCCGACCGCATCACCCTCGAAGAAGCCCTGCGCAGCACGGACCGGCCCACCAAGGTCGTCCTCTTCGCCGACCTCGCGGGCTCCACCGAGATGAAGAGCAGGACGGGGGAGGTCGGCTGGCTGCCGACCATCGGGAAGTTCCTCGACATCACGACGACGGCGACCATCGAGAACGGTGGAACGGTCGTGAAGTACCTCGGCGACGGCATCCTCGCCGTGTTCGACGGCGACCACGCCGCCGAGGCCATCTGCGCGGCCATCAGGATCCAGGAGATGCTCCGCGCGGAGAACGCCGAGCAGATCGTCACCGACTGCCTGGCGAGCGTCGGCATCGCCACGGGGCGGGTCGTGGAGTACCAGGCGCCCGCGGGCGGCCTCGACTACGTCGGATCCGTCGTCGACCTCGCGGCCCGGCTGTGCGCGGCGGGCAACCCGCAGGCCATCTGGGTCGACAGCGCCACCGTCGCCGCCGCGATCATGACCCGGGTCACCAGCGAGGTCGGCCGGGTGCACGGCTTCTCGTCGGACGACTACCTCTCCGACGAGTGGAAGGTGGAGCTCAAGGGCTTCCCCAAGCCCATCCGGTACCGTGAGGTGATCTGGCACACGAAGCCGTTCGGCGCCCGCAACGAGACCGTCGACCAGATCAGCGAGCGCCCTGGCGCCCACGCCGACCGGCATGGGTACCCCGCCCACGCCGGCCCGGCCGCCGGTCCCGTCCGGCAGCCGGCGCCGGTGGCCGAGGAGCTGCGCGAGGGCGTGGTCAAGCGGTGGGACCCGGTTCGCGGGCAGGGGTTCATCGCGACGCTCGCCGAAGGCGACTACTACATCGACCGCCGGTTCGTGGCGAACGGGGAGGACCTCGCCGAAGGCCACAACGTGCGGTTCGTGCCGCGCCCGCCGTTCAAGGCGGACGGGTCCTGTCCGGTCGCCGGGTGCGCCGTCCAGGAGGGCCACGTGGTGCGCGGCGTCTTCCAGCGGGTCCTCGCGCACAAGGGGTACGGCTTCGTCGACGTCCTCGACCAGATGGGCAACCGGCAGAGCCTGTACGTCCACCTGGGCGCACGGGTCGCGGAATTCCACACCGGGGGCCCGGTCACGATCGAGGCCGTGCGGAACTACAAGGGCATCTCGGGCCGTCTCGCCGACGGCGCCGGCACGGCGGAGAACGGGGGCGCCGACCATGCCGCATGACCATCCCGCGCGCGCCGCGCTCGCCGACGTACGGGTCGAGCTGACGCGGGCCGATCAGAAGGCGGCGATGCTCCTCGCGCTCGTCGCCGCCGTCGCGGCGGGGGCCGTCGCCGCCTTCGCCGCCCGGCCCTCCGGGCTGTTCGCCCTGTGGAACGGCGTCGAATGGCTGGCGTGGAGCGGGCTCGCGTGCCTGACCGGCAGCCTCTTCCTCCTGTTGGCCTGCGTTCGCCCGGACGGGGCGAACAGCCCCCAGGGGACCGACTACTTCGCCTTCTACGCGCGGTACTCGGGCCGGCCCGACGACCTGCGCGCCCACTTCGCGGGCCTCTCCCCCGGCCACGACGGCTGCGCCCAGCTGATCGAACTCTCGGTGCTGGCCGGCCGTAAGTACCGGCTCATCGCCCGAGCGGTCACCTTCCTGGGCGCCGCTCTCCCGTTGCTCGCGTCGTCCGTGCTCCTGGACGCCATGCACTGAGCCGCGAACGGGCCGCCCGTCCCCCCAGCAAAACAGAAAAGGCCAGGTCGGACACTGTCCGACCTGGCCTTCCTCTGAGCCGCCTTCGGGATTCGAACCCGAGACCTACGCATTACGAGCTCAAGATCATTCATGATGGAGGGTTCCAGTCGGTACCGGCTAGTGACAGAACATGCAGGTCAGAGAGCTTCACTCCATGTTCAAGTGTCAGCCGGTACCGACTGGTTCAGAGCCGTCCGGCCACACGGTGGCCACATGATGGCCGCACCCGAGCAGTGCATTCGCCGTCGCCGGGAGGATTCGAAGCGGCGCGCGAGGGCGGCCGATGTGAGGCCATGGAACACGGGAAAGGGGCCGCACGGCTGTTGCCGTGCGACCCCTTCCCTATGCCCGGTTACCCGCTCAGGACTTGGGATCGCCGCTCTCGGTGCCTCGGTCCTGCTCGCCGGCGGTGGGGGGCAAGGCGTTCAGGACAGCCTCAAGGGCTATGGCACCGGTATCGGTGATGTGCCGGTCGTCGAGCAGGATGTCGCGTCTCTTGGCAGTGGCGCGACCTGCTGCGGGTGCTTTGTCGTCGAGTCGGGTACGGCGGACGCGGTACAAGATGCCCCCCTCGTGGCATGGCCGAGTGCCTCACTCGAACATATGCCCGAGGCAAGGCCCGCTCCACATTAGCGCCCATATCGCCGCAGGTCACGCGACTAGGACCCTGCGTGACCATCCTCGACGAACGTGATCTTCGCGCGTTCGAGATCAAGGTTCTTGAGCGCCTGTTCGACCAACGGAAGATCCTCGGGCCGTGTTCCTGGCTTGTACGCCACGACGACCGAGACCTCGGGAGTCGACATGCCGAGGATGTCGTCGGCGGTCAGCCCGACCCACTCGACCGCCGCCGCCTGCTTCACCTCGACGAGCGGCCGACTCGTCGCCGCCGCAATCGCACCGACGATCCATCGGTCGTGCCGGTAGCTCTCACCGTTGGCGATCTTCGCGAGGGTTGTGTGCTGGAGCTTCTTGCCCGTTTCGGGGTCGACTGCCCGCTCGGCCACGCTCCGCAGGGTCGCGCCCTTGACGGCGAGCACCTCGCGAACCATGTCGGTGAAGGGCGTCGAGCTCTCGCCGCCTATGGGGGACACGGGTTCTCATCTCCGTTCTTGTCGCAGAACGCGAACGATCTTATATAAGCAGCCATCACCCCGGATTGCCCACCCCTGAACTGCGTTGACGCGCCAAATCGAGCACACGTACGGTTGTTCTTGTTCGAGAACAGCAACAGGCAAACCACCTGTATCGGGCGGCACTTGCCTGCTGTTGTTCGTGCTCAGGAACACATGGGGGATCTTGTGAGCGTTGTTTTTGCGGGCCCGCCGCCGCGCAGCCGCAACACCAAGCACGCTTTGATCGCGATGGAGCTCGCCGAGCATCCGGGCGAGTGGGCGATCGTGCAGCGGCTCGCCTCGATCGCGCGGGCGTCGTCCGCCGCGCAGGCCATCCGGAGCGGCCGACTGGCCGCCTACCCCGAGGGACAGTTCGAGGCGGTGGCCCGTTCGGTGCCCGAGCAGGGGCGCGTCGAGCACCGGGTCTACGCCCGGTACGTCGGCGCCGAGAAGTGACAGCGGGACCCCGGATCGGCAGTTTGTGCTCGGGGTACGGCGGGCTCGATGCGGGTGTGCAGGCGGTGCTCGGCGGCTCGGTCGCCTGGCACTGCGAGATCGACCCGAACGCCGCCGCGATCCTCGCGCGCCACTGGCCCGATGTGCCCAACCTGGGCGATCTATCCGCTGTCGACTTCGACCAGGTCGAGCCCGTCAACGTGCTGACCGCCGGGTTTCCCTGCCAAGACGTCAGCCTCGCCGGCCGCCGCGCCGGTATCGCCGAGGGCACCCGTTCCGGCCTGTGGCTGCACGTCGCCCGAGCAATCCAAGCCCTACGCCCCCGATTGGTGGTGATCGAGAATGTCCGCGGCCTCCTCTCGGCGTCGGCGCATAGCGAGGTGGAACCGTGCCCGTGGTGTGTGGGAGACGGAAGCGCTGAACCTCCTTTGCGAGCACTCGGCGCCGTACTCGGCGACCTGGCCCGCCTCGGGTATGACGCGGAATGGTGTTGCGTACGCGCGTCGGAGGTCGGCACTGCCCACCGGCGCGAGCGGGTGTTCATCGCTGCGCGGCCTGCTGCCGACCCCGACGGCGTCGTTTGTGCAGGACACGATCGACCCTGCGGTCTGGCGGGCGCGGCGTGAGCGCCTGAAGGCACGCCACCCCGGCATGGGCGACATGGGCCTGCCGCTCGGCCTCGCCGTGCGGCTGCTGCCGACCCCGCGCACCTCGGACACCAACGGCGCCAGTTCGCACGGCGACGGCGGCCCTGACCTGCGAACCGCGGTCTCGTTGCTGCCGACTCCACGCGCCTCGGACGGCGAAAAGGGCAGCCCGAACCAGAAGTTCGGCGACGGCAGTGCGACCCTGGCGAGCGCCGCCGCGCGACTGCTGCCAACCCCGCAGGCGAGCGAGCGCAGCGCGAGCAGGGAGACAGCCGAGGAACGGGCCGCCGCCGGTCATCAGGCTTACCTGTCCCACGTCATGGCCTCGATCACCCGGTCGGAACCGACGCCGCAGGAAGGCGGTACCCACTGGGGGCCGTACTCCGCAGCAGTCGAGCGGTGGGAGGCGCTCACCCGGCCAGTGCCCCGGCCCGTTGACGAACAGGGGCGATTGAGTCCGACGTTCGTCGAATGGCTCATGGGCTTGCCCGAGGGTCATGTGACGAGCGTCCCCGGCCTGTCCCGGGGCGCACGGCTCAAGGCCCTTGGGAACGGCGTCGTACCGCAACAGGCCGCCGCCGCCCTGCGGTTGCTGCTCGATCGATTCGAGTCCGCGTGATCTGCGATTTCTGGGACGGCCCCGCCGGGGCCTACTGCCATGCAATCGGAACCCGCCGCTACGTCGTCGGCGACCGGTGCCCGCTCCACACACCCTCCGCTCTCGCCTGTCGGCCCGAACCACCCGGTGACCCGAATCCCGTAAGGAGACGTTCCGTTGAGCCTGGCCGCGACGGATTGGGTATGGACCCGGTCCCGCGCCCGAGGCGCCGCTCGTCTGGTCCTGCTCGCGATAGCTGACCGCGCCGGCGCCGATGGCGTCGCCTACGCCGGTACGGCCGCGCTCATGCAGCGGACCCGCGCCGCCCGCTCCACTGTCCGGCAGGCGGTCGACGCCCTGCTCGCCTCGGGCGAGCTCGCCGTCGTTGAGGGACGGGTCGGGCCCGGTGGCGAGACGGTCTATCGTCTGCCGCTCCTCGATGAGCAGGGGGCCGAAGATCGGCCCGGACCGGATTTCGGCCCGGGTCGGGAATCGGCCCCCGGGGGGCCGGTGAGCGGCCCCGGGGAGGGCCGGACATCGGCCCCGGGGGGATCGGATACCGGCCCGAGGGAGGGCCGAGGATCGGCCCCCGGGGGGCCGGATATCGGCCCCCAGAACGTACCTACCTACTCAACACCACAACAGCAGCAGCCGCGCGCGAGATCGGCCGCGCTGATTCCCGAACTGCGCCCGCTCGACGATGCCCTCGCCCAAGCCTCGATCACCGTCCGGTGGTCGCTCTCGCTCGGTGAACAGCGCGACGTCTACCGGTTGATGCAGCAGCACGGCGTCGAGGCCCTGGTCGGCCTCGCCGCCCGCCGCACCGTCCCGGGCGAGGCCCCGAAGGCGGCCCGGTACTGGCTCAAGGTCTGGTCCGACCTCGACCGACCGTCGGCCTCGCCGCCGCGACCGCCGTCGTCGACCGCCGCCTACGCCGACAACCTCGCCGCCGGCCTCGCCCTGCTCCACGCACAGAAGGAGAGCACCCCATGAACGAGCAGCAGATCGCCGCCCTGTTGGCGTTTGCCGGAACGCTCGACTCGCGGGTGCGCCGTGCCCTCGCCGACCCGCAGCAGTCCGCCCGCACCATCGCGGAGTGGACGGCCGCCGTCGCCGACGTCCCGGCCACCATGCCGGACGTGGCATGGGACGCCGCCCGCGCGACCCGCCGCTACTACGAGCAGCGCAACGGAGACCGCTCCGCGCAGTTCCGCCCGATCGAGCCGCACGACCTGCTCGCCGCATGGGGGCCGCACCGGGCGGAGCTCATGAACCGACACACCGACCCGGTGCCCTCGGCGGACCCGGACGACCCGGCGGCGTGGCGGGCCGAACTGCTCGGCACCCGGGCGGCGGTCGCGACCGGACACGCCGCGCCCGCGCAGTACCGCGCCGAGATCGACCACGGCGGGCAGAAACGTCTCGCCGCGCTCATGTCCGGTGTCGGGAAGGGGCCGCGCCGCTACATGCCCGAGCACGTGGCGGCCGATCTGCGCCCGTTCCGGAAGGCTCGCGCCCACCGCGAGCAGCTCGTCGCCGAGGGCGTGCCGGACCCGCTCTCGGTGGCGTGCCCCTACTGCCTCGCCGCCGTCGACGAGCAGTGCCGTTCGAGCTTCCGCAACCGAGGCAAGGGCCGACGACCGCTCTCAGGCGTTCACCCGTCGCGCGTCGAGGCCGTGGTCGCCGAACTCGGCTGCGGTGAAGCGGCCGACGACGAGCAGGTGCGCCTCGCTCGGATCATGTGCCAACCGCCGGCACCTCGACGAGACGCTCGCGCCCGGCACACCAGCGGCGGGGGCGAGGCCCGATGATCCCGCTCGCCGCCCGAGCCGTGATCGCCGCCCAACTGACCGACGAGCTCGACGTACCGCCGCACCTCGCGACCGTGTTCGTCGCCTCGCTCGCCGATCGGCTCGCCATCGAGGGATGGCACATGACCGACGACCTCGGTCGCGTGCGGGATGCCGGTATCCACCTGCACCACGAACACCACCGCGCGCGACCGGTCGCGCCTCGCGCGCGGGAGGCCCCGCGCGCTCGGCGCTCCCTCGCTCGGCTGCTGCGCCGTCCCCGAACGACCGAAGAGAGAACCCCATGAGCCCGGCCCTGCTCGCCCTCGCCGTCGTGCTCGCCCTCGCGCTCGGCGCGTCCCTGGCCTACGTGGTCCGGATCGACGACCGCCTCGACCGCGAGCTGCGCCGCATCGACCGACGCCCCTGCTCGACCACCTGCACCACCTGCTCGACGACGCGCCGAGCCGAGAACGGAGAGACCGAATGAACCACACCACCCGAACCCGGTCGCGGCGCGGCCGGACCCTCGCCCGCGAGGCGGTCCGCGAGCAGCGGCGCGAGGCGCTGTTCGGGCTGCTCGCCCGAGCCGACCGAGGCGCTCTCACCCGAGAGGACGCGCGGCAACTCTGCGACCTGGCCGCGGCCGAGGTCGCCGAGTGCGACGCGTTCCGCCGGTCGGCGGGCGGGCAGCAGTCGGCGGCGCTCAAGCTGCGCCACCGCATCGAGGCGGCCGAGCAGGCGATGCGGGAGATCGAGGCCGAGCGCGACCAGTACGCCGCCGAGGTCGGGGCGCTGCGCGCTGCGGCCGGGAAGGGGGACCGATGAGTTACGCACAGGCTGTGAACGAAACTGTGCGCGCTCTGCGCACGATCCGGGGGCAGTGGGCGGCGCTGCTGCTCGCGATCGAGACGCCGCCGGCGGATCACTGGCCACCGAGGCAACTCGCGCACACCATGCGCGAGGGCGACGACGAGCAGCTCGTCGAGGACCGGGCACCGCTCGTGCTGCGCGAGCACCCCGCCCCCCTCAACCTCGCCGCGCTCGACACCGGGCGGGCGGTCGAGCGGCTCGTGTTCGACCTCGCCGACACCCTCGCCGCCGCCGTCCAGCGCACCGAGCCGGGCGACCCCCGAGGGTGGCTCTCGCCCGACCCGACCGCACCGGACAGCCACCGCGCAGCGGGCAGCAGGCGGCACGGGCTGCACTGGGCGTGCGTGTGGGTCGAGGGGCGAGTGCTCGATGAAGACACCGCGCCCGAGCGCGAGCTCGACCGGGCCCTCGCTCCCCCGCCGTTCGAGGTGCTGCCGCTCTACCTGCTGCACGAAGCGCGACGTACCGCGCGGATCGCCGAGGCCCGGGTGCTGCGCGCCCTCGGCCTCGACCGGCGCGAGACTCCCCTGCCCGAGCCGTGCCCGTGGTGCGGGAGCGAGCTCACCCTGCACAGCGCCCCCGACGGGCCGCCGAGCGTGACCTGCTCGGGCGGGCGCGGGTGCACCGCCCCCGTCCCCCTCAACAGCAGAGAGCGGGCGCGGGTGTGGGAGTGGGACGACCTGCCCGAGCTGATCGCCGCGCTCGGCGTGGACATCACCGCAGCGGCATAGGCGCAGGTGGGGTCCGGCCCGGATCACCGGGCCCCAACCATCACGACTTAATAACACCGTGGCCAATCCCGCCCCACCGCCCCCCAGTTGGCGACACAGTTCACCACAGAGCGGGATCTTTCGGTCTCACTCGGCCTCAAATTACTTAGTTTGTCTAAGTAAATCTTTAGGTCTGTACTCGTGCGGGAACTTTCTGGAAGGACGGAATTAATGAAGAACTATTGGGGGCGGGTAATTCGCGAGGCGCTCCAAAGCGGCGACGGCACATTGCGACTCGTCTTCCTGCTGGGCGCCGGCGTCTTCGCCACCGTGACGGCCGTAGCGCTGCTGATCGCCGCACGGATCGCCGGATTGCTCTAGGCGCGACCGCGCCAAGCCGGGCAATGCTGCATCACACGCGTGAGGTAACAACGTTATTGCGCCGTGACCTGTGGCGGACGGCGCGACCTGCGCAGCACGCCAAAGACCACTTGCACCGTTATCGTTCCGTGACCTAATGTGGGTGGCGCCTCCGGCGTGCCTGGAAACAATCCGCTGATCTTCGCCCCGCCACCATCCCCCCGGTGGCGGGGCGTTCGCGTGCCCGGGAGGTGAACCCGTGGCCGACCCGATCACCGACGCCGACCGCGAGGCGGTCCGCGCCCTGCACGCCGGGGGCAAGTCCCGTAACGCCATCGCCCGGGAGACCGGGCGCAGCGCCGCCACCGTCTCAAAGATCGCCGCCGAGTTGGGCCTCGCGTTCAGCGGCGGGGCGCGCGTAGCCGCAGCCACCGAGGCACGGCGCGCCGACGCCGCCGCACGTCGCGAGCAGCTCGCCGACGACGCCCTCGACGGGGCCCTCGCTCAGGTCGAGCGGGTCGGCGCGGCCGACTCCGCACGTGATGCCCGTGACTACGCCACCGCCGCCCGCGCACTGACCGAGGTACACGCCAAGGTCGCCGAGCTCGCCCGCACGAGCGGCACCGGGAGCAGCGGGGGCTCGATGCTCGACCGCCTCGCCGACGCCCTGCTCGGGCCGACGGGAGACAACGCCGACGGGGGGTGATCCCCTCGCCGCCACCCCTGTCCGACAAACAGATTCGCTCGATCCGCGAGGCGACCGCCCGTATCTGCTGCTGGCACGGCAGCGTGCGATCGGGGAAGACCATCGCAAGCTTGCTCGCCTTCCTGCTCGCCGTGCGGCGGGCGCCGGCGTCCGGGCTCATCCTGATTTGCGGGCGCAGTCTCCAGACGATCGAAAGAAACGTTCTCGAACCCCTCGCCGACCCGGCGTTGTTCGGGCCGGTCGCCGCCGAGGTGCGCCACACCCGGGGCGCGACAACGGCGATCATCCTCGGTCGCGTCGTCCACCTCGTTGGTGCGAGCGACGCTCGGGCCGAGGGCAGGCTGCGAGGTCTGACCGCCTCGCTCGCCTACTGCGACGAGATCACCCTCATGCCCGAGGGGTTCTTTACGCAGTTGCTCGCGAGGCTCAGTGTGCCCGGGGCGCGGCTGCTCGGGACCACGAACCCGGACTCGCCGCGGCATTGGTTCAAGGTCGGTTACCTCGACCGGCAGAGCGAGCTCGACCTCGCGTCGTGGCACTTCCGGCTCGCCGACAACCCGAGCTTGAGCCCGGCGTACGTCGCCGCGCTGTCCGCCGAATACTCCGGACTCTGGCGCCGGCGGATGATCGACGGCGCGTGGGTGATCGCCGAGGGCGCGGTATTCGACATGTACGACGAGCAGCGGCACGTCGTGACCGAGCTCCCGCCGATGCGCCGGTATTGGACGGGCGTCGACTACGGCACGGTGAACCCGTTCGCCGCCTTGACCCTCGGGCTCGGCGACGACGGGCGCCTGTACGTCACGAGCGAGTGGCGGCACGACTCCCGCGCGGCGCATCGGCAGTTGACCGACGCGCAGTACAGCCGCGCCGTTCGCGAGTGGCTCGACGATCTCGACGTCGAGCCCGAGTGGACGTTCGTCGACCCCTCGGCGTCGTCCTTCTCCACGCAGTTGTGGGCGGACGGACACCCCGGCGTGACCAAGGCCAAGAACGACGTGATCGACGGAATCCGCTCGGTCGCCTCCGCGCTCGACGCCGGTCTGCTGCTCATCCATGAGTCGTGCGAGGGGGTGCTCGCCGAGCTCCCCGAATACGTGTGGTCGGACGAAGCAGCCGCACGCGGTGAAGACCGGCCGGTGAAGCTGAACGATCACTCGGTCGACGCCTTGCGGTACGTGGTTCACAGCACCGCGCACGAGTGGCGCGGTCTGCTCACGGCCGCCGCCTGAACCTCCCTCCCTTCCCTGCCCGGGGCCGCCTCGCCGCGCCCCGGGCCTGAGCTGTCGAGGGGGGTGATCGCGTGCCCCCTTCGCTGACCGACCGGTTCCTCGCGAAGATCGTCGACGGCCCCCTCGGCTGCTGGGACTGGACAGGGCACGTCAAGCCCAACGGATACGGACAGGTCAAGGTCGGCGGGCGACCGCAGTACGCGCACCGGGTCGCCTACACCCTCACGCGCGGACCGATACCCGACGGGCTCGTGATCGACCACCTGTGCCGCCGCCGGCACTGCGTGAACCCGGACCACCTCGACGTGGTCACCACCCGGACCAACATCCTGCGGGGCGTGTCCCCCGCCGCGCGCCGTGCCCGGCAGACGCATTGCGCCCGAGGGCACGAGTTCGACAACGCGACGACCTACGTCGCACCGAACGGCACCCGGCACTGCCGCAGATGCGCAGCGCTGCGTGCCCGGATGAGACGACGGCTGGGGGTGCACCGTGCCCCTGCCCGATAACGGCGTCGCGTGGCCGCCGCCGCAGCTCGCCAAGCACTACGCCGAGATCAAGGTCGATGATGCTTGGTACTCCGGTGATCACGCCAAGCTGACCGCCGTCTACCGGGACAGTCCGGTACGACGCGACGGCCGCCGCCGACTGTGGGGGCGCGACCGTCAGCCGCGGCCCAACGTCCGCGATCAGCGGCTGCACATCCCCCTCGCCGGCGACATCGCCGGCGCGTCGGCCGACCTGCTGTTCGCCGAGCCGCCCGAGCTCACGGTGACCGACACCGGCACTCAGGACCGGCTCGACGAGCTCGCCGAGTCGGACGGCATCGCGAACACGCTGCTTGAGGCGGCCGAGGTCGCTGCCGCGCTCGGCTCGGTGTACCTGCGGGTCACGTGGGATCGGTCCCTTGCCGACCGGCCCCTGCTGACCAGCGTCCACCCCGACGCCGCCGTGCCGGAATTCCGGTGGGGCCGCCTCTCTGCCGTGACGTTCTGGCGCGAGCTCACCTCGACCTCGGCCACGGTGTGGCGGCACCTCGAACGGCACGAGCCGGGGCGCATCCTGCACGGGCTCTACCAGGGGTCGGCCGACAGCGTCGGCGTGCGCGTGCCTCTGACCGAGCACGTCGAGGTCGCCGACCTGGCCGTCAGCCTCGGCCCGGACGGCGACGCGATCGAGACCGGGATCGAGCAGCTCACCGCCGCCTACTGCCCGAACATCCGGCCAAACCGCCGCAACCGCGGCTCGGCCTTCGGACGCTCGGACTACGCGGCCCCGATTTACGACCTGCTCGACTCGCTCGACACAACATGGACGAGTTGGATTCGCGACCTGCGGCTCGCCCGCGCCCGCCTGCTCGTGCCCGACGGGTACCTGCGGAACCACGGGCCCGGACAGGGCGCGTCATTCGACGACGACCGCGAGATCTTCCAGCTCTTGAACATCCCTCCAACGGAGCAGGGTGGGAATCAGATCACGCTCTCGCAGTTCGCGATCAGGGTCGACGAGCACGAGAGGTCGGCGAGCGCGATTACCCGGCAGGCGGTGCAGAGCGCCGGCTACTCGGTCGCAACGTTCGGCCTTGGCGATCAGAGCACGGCCGTGACCGCGACCGAGGTCCGGGCGCGCGAGCGTCGGTCCATGACCACCCGGGGCAAGAAGGTACGGTACTGGTCGCCGCCGGTCGCCGACATGCTGCACGTGATGCTGCTGCTCGACCGGCAGTTCTTCGCACCGCGCATCGTGCCCGAGCGGCCGACCGTCGCGTTTGGTGACGTAGTCACCGAAGACGCATCCTCGCTCGCCCAGACCCTGTCCCTGCTCCAACAGGCACAGGCCGTGTCCGTGCTGACCAAGGTCCGGATGCTGCACCCCGACTGGGACTCGGTCGCCGCTCAGGAAGAGACGGACCGCATCCTCATGGAGAGCGGCGCCGCCGTCCCCGACCCGATGCAGGCGGGGACGCTGCTCTAGCGCGAGGGGGTGCTCGTGCCCATCCACCCCGCCATGGCCGAGGATCTTTCGGCCACCGTCCGCGACCTGTACGCGGACGCCGAGCAGAAGCTGCTCGCGCTCGTCGCGCGGCAGCTCGACGGCGGGTTCGAGGCCCCGGGGTGGGCGGTCACCAAGCTGCGCGACATCCAACCGCTACGGCGGGCAGCACAGGGCGTCGTCGACGCCCTCGGAACAGCGATGCAGCTTGAGGTGTTCTCGGCCGTGACCGAGGCGTACGACGTCGGGGCGCGGGCCGGGCTCGCCGAGCTCGGCGCGCTCTCCGACGTCGACGTGCGCCGGATCGCCGAGAGCACCCCGGGCACCCGGGCCGTGGATCGGCTCGCCGCCGAGACGATCGATCTCGTCACCGAGACGCATCGCGGAATTCTGCGGGGCGTCGAGGACGGATACCGGCAGGTGATCGCCGAGACGTCGGCGACTCCCCTACTTGGGGTCGACACCCGCCGGCAGGCGACCCAAGCGGCGATGTCCCGATTCGCCGACCGAGGTCTGCGGTCGTTCGTCGACCGCCGCGGCCGGTCCTGGCAGATGACCTCTTACGCGGAGATGGCCGTAAGGACGGCCGTCGGCCGCGCGGCGGTCGAGGCGCACGGAGACAAGCTGCGCGCCGCTGGTATCGGTCTGGTGATCGTCTCCAACGCCCCGCATAACTGCGATCTTTGCGCCCCGTTCGAGGGCGAGGTGCTCGCGCTCGACGGACCGGGCGGCGCCCGCACCGTCGAGATGGAGCACGCCACCGACGACGGCCGCACCGTCCGGGTACACGTCGTC
This sequence comes from Streptomyces sp. NPDC055815, assembly GCF_053616475.1. Lineage (NCBI taxonomy): Bacteria > Bacillati > Actinomycetota > Actinomycetes > Kitasatosporales > Streptomycetaceae > Streptomyces > Streptomyces sp. NPDC055815. The sequence continues at coordinate 96,281 of NZ_JBSHDU010000030.1, forward strand.
GGATCGCTCGACGAAGCGCGGCGGGCCGGGCTGCAACATCCCAACTGCCGCCACTCGACGAGCGCCTACCTCCCCGGCGTGACTCGGCCGCCGGTCGAGCACTCCGAGGACCCCGACGGGTACGCCGCCTCACAGCGGCAGCGCGCGATCGAGCGCGCCATCAGGAAGTGGAAGAACAAGAGCGCCGCCGCCATGACGCCCGAGGCCAAGCGCGCGGCCGAGGCCCGGGTGCGCGCCTATCAGGGCAAGATGCGCGAGCACCTCGCGCAGCACCCCGAGCTCATCCGTCGGCGCGAGCGCGAGCAGCCCGGGGCGAGCAACCTCCCGAGCACCGCGCCGCCCCCGCCGCGCGACGCGGTCGAGGCCGCGCGCGTGCGCGCGGGCGACGACCGCACCCTGCCCGAGATGACCGACGAGCAGCTCGGCGCGGCGATCCGGCCCGGCGTGCTCGACGAGCGCGACCGAGACCGCATCCGGGGCGAGGGCGACCGCCGCGACCTGGCCGACCTGCTCGACCGCATCCGCCCCGGCGGGCGCATGGTCGACAACCTCGCCCCGTTCAGCGACGACGAGCTCGCCCGGATCGCGCCGCACCTCGACGACGAGCAGATGCTGCGCGTCATGGCCGAGGCCGACCGGCGCGACCTCGACGCCGCCATGCCCGAGATCCGCTCGGATCTCGTCAGCATGTCCGAGCGTGACCTCGCCGCCCGAGCCCGCAACGTCCCCGAGGACGGTCCGGCGATCGGCGCCGAGATGCACCGCCGCCGGGCCCTCGCCGAACTGTTCCCCGGCGGGCGGCTCGCCGCCGACCTGTCCGGGCTCGACGACGAGCTGCTCGTCTGGGGCATCCGGTACGCGAGGCCCGAGGACGCCGCCCGGATCACCGCCGAGATCGACCGCCGACACCCACCCGCACCGCCCCCGCCGGTCGTGGGGGCGACGGTCGCCGACACCCTCGCCGCGCGGAACGCCCTCGACGACGCGATGCACCCGATCCGCCTCGACGACCCCGCCCCTGCGGACCCCGACGAGTGGGGCGCGTACGGGGCGGACGTCGAGCGGGGCCCCGACGGCACCGAGCACATGTCCGCCGTCGAGCGATGGGCGTACGAGCGCGAACTCGAAGCGCGTTCCCAGCGGGCGGCGTACAGCCGCGACGAGATACGCGAGATGTACCGAGAGCACATCTACTTGCAAGAGATCGCCGCCGAGGACTACACGAACGGGTTCATGCTCAACCGCAAGGCACGCGCCGCCGGCGTCGACCCCACCTCTCTGTTCAGCGGCCCCTCGCACGTCGCCTACGCGCGAGCGTCCGAGGACCTGATCAGGTTTTGGGAAGAGGTGAGCCCGAGAATCACTCTCGCCGAGTTCACCGAGCAGGTGACCGGCGTCCGCACCGGTGCGGGCGAGACCGCCCGCAACGCGCGTGAGGACCAACGGCGTCGGCTCTAGAAGATGCCCAACAACCCTTGACCTGCACTTTCTTGAGTGCCCGTCATATTTTGCAAACCCTTTAACTTCCCCGTGGCGAGGCGCGGAGGATCGGGGTGGAAGGGCTTGTTACGGTGCTTGCACCTGTCTCTTAT
>NZ_JBSHDU010000031.1:0-77165 GCF_053616475.1 Streptomyces sp. NPDC055815
GCATCGCACCCGGCCCGGCTCCCCGTTTCCGGCGCCTTCAAACGGGAAATCCCGGATGTTCTCACGTTCTTGAGAGATCCCATCAAACCACCCGGAGGCGTTACCCAGCCGTTATAAACGGGTAGTTTGTGCGCTTCTGAGCCACTTCGCCGCGCGTCCTTGTGGACAATCCCTCCACGAAGGCAACCGACGCATCTATCACGCCCCGGCGGGACCGAACAAGCCCTTCGGCCCAGGAAGTTCCGCCGCCTGCTCGGTAGCTTCGGCGCCCATGACCACTGCCCCCCAGACATCCCCGGTCGGCGGCCTCTCCGTCGGACCGGCCGAGATCGCGGACGGCGCCGACCTCTGGCGGATCGCCCGCGGCTCGGGAGAACTCGACCTCAACTCCCCGTACAGCTACCTGCTGTGGTGCCGCGACTTCGCCGACACGACCGCCGTCGCCCGTGACGCCTCCGGACGACCGGTCGGCTTCGTCACCGGCTATCTGCGGCCCGACGCGCCCGGGACGCTCTTCGTCTGGCAGGTCGCCGTGGAGGGTTCGCACCGCGGAGGCGGGGTAGCCGGGACCCTGCTCGACGCTCTGTCCGCCCGCGTGGCGGCCGAGCACGGACTCGACCGGCTGGAGGCGACCGTCACACCGGGAAACCTGGCGTCCGACCGGCTCTTCCGGTCCTACGCCCGCAGGCACGGCGCGGACCTGACACGCGAGGTCCTCTTCCCGTCCGCCTCCTTCCCCGTGGCGGGACACGAGGCCGAGGTGCTCTACCGCATCGGCCCCCTCGCGCCCCCGGCGTCCTGAGCAGGCCCCGGCCACCCGAGCCGACCCGGCGTCCACGGACCCGCACGACGACCCGCACCACACCCTGGAGAAGAGACTTCGTGACCCTGACCGACATCGCCGCCCCCTCCGTCTTCGAGACCGTCGAATCCGAGGTCCGCAGCTACTGCCGTGCCTGGCCCGTCGTCTTCGAGCGCGCCGGCGGGAGCCGGCTGTACGACGAGGACGGCCGTCCGTACCTGGACTTCTTCGCCGGGGCGGGCTCACTCAACTACGGCCACAACAACCCGGTGCTCAAGCGCGCCCTCCTCGACTACCTCGCCGACGACGGCATCACCCACGGCCTCGACATGTCGACCACCGCCAAACGCGCCTTCCTGGAGACCTTCCGCACCACGGTCCTCGAACCCCGCGCCCTGCCCTACAAGGTGATGTTCCCCGGCCCCACGGGCACCAACGCCGTGGAGGCCGCCCTCAAACTCGCGCGCAAGGTCACGGGACGCCAGACCGTCGTCTCCTTCACCAACGCCTTCCACGGCATGTCGCTCGGCTCGCTGGCCGTCACCGGCAACGCCGCCAAGCGCGCCGGAGCGGGCGTCCCGCTGCACCACGCCGCCCGGATGCCCTTCGACGACTACCTCGACGGGCAGGTCACCGACTTCCTCTGGTTCGAACGGCTCCTGGACGACGCCGGCTCCGGCCTCGACCACCCGGCGGCCGTGATCGTCGAGACCGTCCAGGGCGAGGGCGGCATCAACGTCGCACGGGCCGAGTGGCTGCGCGCCCTCGCGGAGCTCTGCCGCCGGCACGAGATGCTCCTCATCGTCGACGACATCCAGATGGGCTGCGGACGCACCGGCGACTTCTTCTCCTTCGAGGAGGCCGGCATCACGCCCGACATCGTCACCCTGTCCAAGTCCATCAGCGGCTACGGCCTGCCCATGTCCCTCTGCCTCTTCCGGCCGGAGCTCGACCTGTGGGAGCCCGGCGAGCACAACGGCACCTTCCGCGGCAACAACCCGGCCTTCGTCACCGCCACGGCCGCCCTCGACGCGTACTGGCGCGACGGCACCCTGCGCGAACGCACCCTGGGCCGGGCCGGCCGGGTCGAGCGCGCCCTCCTCGACCTGTGCGGCGACGACGACCGCTCGGGCCTGGCCGTGCGCGGCCGCGGCCTCGTGTGGGGCCTGGAGTTCGCCGACGGGGAGCGCGCCGCGGCCGTGTGCCGGCGGGCCTTCGAGATCGGTCTGCTCCTGGAGACCTCGGGGCCGCGCGGCGAGGTGGTCAAGCTGCTGCCGCCGCTGACCGCGACGGACGACGAACTCGACGAGGGCCTCGGCATGCTGGCCCGCTCCGTACGCCACTCCGCCTGACACCGCACCGAACAGAACCACCCGAAAGGCCACCGCCATGATCGTCCGTACCTTCGGCGAGCTGGAGAACACCGACCGGCACGTGAGGGCCGCGTCCGGCACCTGGGAGAGCAAGCGCATCGTCCTCGCCCGCGAGCGGGTCGGCTTCTCCCTCCACGAGACGGTGCTGTACGCCGGCACCGAGACCTCCATGTGGTACGCCCACCACGTCGAGGCCGTGGTCTGCACCGCCGGCGAGGCCGAGCTCACCGACCACGAGACCGGGCGCACGTACACGATCCTGCCCGGAACCATGTACCTGCTCGACGGGCACGAGCGCCACACCCTCAGGGTCAAGCGGGACTTCCGCTGCCTGTGCGTCTTCAACCCGCCCGTCACCGGGCGCGAGGACCACGACGAGAACGGCGTCTACCCGCTCCTCACCGAGCCCGAATCCGAACCCGGCCAGGCCTGAGCCCCGCCCGGGACCCCGACGAGCCCCACCCGGCCGGGCCCGAGAGCGGCCCGCGCCCCCGACGACCCCGTACGCGAAAGGAAGGCACCCCGCCCCATGGCCTCCGCACCCACCCGTCCCGTCGACCTCTACCCCACCCGCGGCTCCCGGGAGGAGCTCATCGGCCGCAAGGACCCCGTCGTGTGGTCCGAACCCGGCACGCCCGGGCCCTTCTGGGCCAGGGAACTGGAGGAGTACGACCGCGACGGCTTCGTCACGGTGGACGAGCTCGTCACCGCGGACGAGGTCGACGAGCTCCGCGCCGAGCTGGACCGGCTCGTCGCCGACCCCGCCGTGCGGGCGGACGAGCGGGCGATCGTCGAGCCCCGCTCCCAGGAGATCCGCTCCGTCTTCGAGGTGCACCGGATCAGCGAGGTCTTCCGCCGGCTGGCCGAGGACCCGAGGGTCGTCGGGCGGGCCCGGCAGATCCTCGGCTCCGACGTCTACGTCCACCAGTCGCGGGTCAACGTCAAGCCCGGCTTCGGCGCCAGCGGCTTCTACTGGCACTCCGACTTCGAGACCTGGCACGCCGAGGACGGTCTGCCCCGGATGCGGACCGTGTCGGTGTCCATCGCGCTCACCCCGAACCACACCACCAACGGCAGCCTGATGATCATGCCGGGCTCGCACCGCACCTTCCTGGGCTGCGCGGGCGAGACGCCCAAGGACAACTACAAGCAGTCGCTGAAGATGCAGGACGCCGGGACCCCGTCCCACGAGGCGCTCACCACCTTCGCCGACGCCTGCGGCATCCGGCACTTCACCGGCGCGGCGGGATCCGCCACCTGGTTCGACTGCAACGCCCTGCACGGCTCCGGCGACAACATCACCCCGTACCCGCGGAGCAATGTGTTCCTCGTCTTCAACAGCGTCGAGAACGCCCCCGAGGCGCCCTTCGCCGCCCCGGTGCGCCGCCCCTCCTTCATCGCCGCCCGCCCGGAGGACCTGGCATGAGCGGCTCCGCGCCGCTCGACCGCCGCCGCTTCCTCACCAGAGCCTCGCTCCTCGGCGGTCTCGCCCTGGCGGCCGGGCCGCTCGCCGCGTGCACCCGCACCCAGGCCGGAACGGGAGCCCCGGCGGACGACGGGAAGCTCCTCGCGAACCTGCGGGAGGAGGGCTTCGTGCGGGTCGGCTTCGCCGGTGAGGCACCGTACGGCTTCCAGGACGGCGGCGAGCTGGCCGGCGAGGCCCCGACCCTCCACCGCGAGATATTCACCGCGCTCGGCGTCCGCGAACTGCGCCCGACCCTCACGGAGTTCGGCGCGCTGATCCCGGGACTGCTCGCCGGCCGCTTCGACGTGGTGAGCGCGGGCATGTCGATCACGCCCGAGCGCTGCGCCAAGGTGATCTTCTCCGAGCCGGAGTTCGTCTCCCCCACCGCCCTCATGGTCCGCAAGGGCAACCCGAAGGGGGTGAGCGACCTGGAGTCCTGCGCGGCGAAGGGCGCCACCGTAGGGGTGCTGACCGCGGCCGTCGAGGCGTCCTACGCCAAGGCGGCGGGGGTGCCGGACGGGTCGGTGAAGACGCTCGCCAAGCAGCAGGACGGGCTCGACGCCCTCCTGGCCGGCCGGATCGACGCCTTCGCGCTCACCGCGATCTCGCTGCGCTGGCTGGCCAGGACGAACGCGGGCGCGCCCGTCGAGGTGGGCGAGGCGTTCGTGCCGGTGGTCGGCGGGGTACGGCAGCTCGGCGCGGGCGGAGCGGTGTTCCGGCCCGGGGCGAGCGGGCTCCGGGACGCCTTCGACCGGGAGCTGATGAAGATCACCGGCTCCCCCGAGCGGTTCGTCGGACTCGTCGGGAAGTACGGCTTCACCGCCCGGGAGGTGCCGCCACGCTCGCTGCGGACGGCCGACCTGTGCGCCGGGTGAGGGGTGGTCGGCGTGGCTGACGTCCTGTCGGTCGGGGCGGGCTCGCACTCCGTCGGGGCCGGCTCGCACTCCGTCGGGGCCGGCTCGCACTCCGTCGGGTCCGGCTCCGTGACCGTCGCCGCCGACTTCCTGCCCGAGCTGCGGAGCGCGCTGCCCCGGCTGGCCGAGGGGCTCCTCGTCACGGTCGAGGCCACGGTGCTCGGCGCCGCGCTCGCCCTGCTCCTCGCGTACGTCCTCGGGCTGCTCTCCCGGTCGGCGCGGCTGCCGGTGCGCGGCGGGGCGCGCCTCGTCGTGGAGTTCTTCCGGGGGACCTCGCTGTACGTGCAGCTGTTCTGGCTGTTCTTCGCGCTGCCGATGGTCGGCTTCCGGCTCGAACCGCTCGCCTGCGCGGTGCTCGCGCTCGGCCTCAACTACGGGGCGTACGGCGCCGAGGTGGTGCGGGGCGCGGTGGCCGCGGTCCCCCGCGCCCAGACCGAGGCGGGGATCGCCCTCGGCATGGGGGCCGGGCTGCGGCTGCGGCGGGTCGTCCTGCCGCAGGCGCACGCCCTGATGGTCGCGCCGTTCAAGAACCTGCTCGTGCAGCTCCTCAAGGCGACACCGCTGCTCTCCCTGGTCACGGTCCCCGATCTCACCTTCCAGATCGACCAGTTGCGCTCGGCGACGGGCGCGACGGCCGCCTCGTACCTGCTGCTCCTCGGGCTCTACTTCGGCATGGCCGTCGGCCTGAGCCTCCTCATGAACGCCCTGGAGCGGGCGGCGAAGGCCCGGCTCGGGCAGGAAGGCGGTGCCTGATGTGGGACGGGGAGGCGGCCCGGGACGCGCTGCCCGCCGTACTGGAGGGGTTCGGCGTCACGGTCCTGGCGACCGTCCCGGCGTTCGCCGTCGCGATGGTCCTCGGGCTCGTCCTCGCCCTCGTCCAGCGGGCGGGCCCCCGGTGGGTGGCGCTTCCGGTGCGCGGGGCGGCCACGTTCGTCCGCTCGACACCGCTCCTGGTGCAGCTGTTCGCCGCCTGGGTGCTCGTGCCCGCGCTCGACGCGCCGGTGCTCGGCGTCCTGGTCCTCGGCACCCATTACGCCACGTACCTGTCGGAGGTGTACCGGACGGGCATCGACGCCGTGCCGCGCGGGCAGTGGGAGGCCTGCACGGCGCTGTCGCTGCCGCGCCGGCGGGTGTGGCGGGCGGTGGTGCTGCCGCAGGCCGTACGGAACGTGCTGCCGCCGCTCGGGAACTACGCGGTGTCCATGTTCAAGGAGACACCGCTGCTGTCGGTGATCACCGTGCACGAGATGGTGCACGAGGCGAACACCTTCGGCAGTACGCACTTCGCCTATCTGGAGAGCTTCACCCTGGCCGCCGCGGTGTTCCTGCTCGCGAGCTGGCCCACGTCCGTGCTCGTACGACGACTGGAGGCACGCCTTGCCCATTGACGCCCGGAAGGACCCCGCGGAGCGGGAGGACCCGGCGGAGCCGAGCGACCCGGCCGCTCCCGCGGTCCGCTTCGACCGGGTCACCAAACGGTACGGGGACCACACCGTGCTCGACGGCCTCGACCTGGAGGTCGGGCACGGGGAGCGCGTGACGCTGATCGGCCCGAGCGGCTCCGGGAAGACCACGATCCTCCGGCTGCTCATGACCCTCGAACGGGTCACCGACGGCGTCATCCACGTGGACGGGGAGCCCTTCTCGCACATGCCGGCAGGCGCGGGCGGGAAGCTGGTGCCGGCGAGCGAGCGCCATCTGGCGGTGCGCCGGCGGCGGATCGGCATGGTCTTCCAGCAGTTCAACCTGTTCCCGCACATGAGCGTCCTGGAGAACATCGTCGAGGCGCCCGTCCATGTGCTCGGCGAGAGCCGGGAGGAGGCGGACCGCCGGGCGCGGGAGCTGCTCGACCTGGTCGGGCTCGGCGACCGGGCCGACGCGCGGCCGACCCGGCTCTCCGGCGGCCAGCAGCAGCGCGTGGCCATCGCCCGTGCCCTCGCGATGCGGCCCGGGATCCTGCTCCTCGACGAGGTGACGTCCGCGCTCGATCCGGAGCTGGTGGCGGAGGTGCTGGACGTGCTGCGGGACATCGCCCGCTCCACCGACATCACCCTGCTGTGCGTGACGCACGAGATGGGCTTCGCGCGGGACGTCTCCGACCGGATCCTGATGTTCGACCGGGGCCGGATCGTGGAGTCGGGCCCGGCCGAGGAGCTCCTGGAGTCGCCCGCGCACGAACGCACGCGCGCGTTCCTCGGCGCGGTCCGCTGAGACGCCCGATCCGGCGAGGCGGGGGTACGCCCGGGTGGTCCCGGGCGTACCCGCCGTCTCAGGCTCCGGCGCCCGTGCCGACCATGCCTTCCCGCAGCCTGTTCAGGCTCCGGGCCAGGAGCCGCGAGACGTGCATCTGGGAGACGCCGAGGCGCTCGCCGATCTGCGTCTGGGTCAGCTCCTCGACGAACCGCAGGTGCAGCAGCACCCGGTCGCGCTCGTCGAGGGCCGCCACGAGCGGGGCGAGGGTGTGGAAGTCCTCGAAGAGCGCGAGCGCCGTGTCCTCCTCCCCGATGAGGTCGGCCAGGGCCGCGTCGTCCGTCTCGTCGTCGCCGCCGATCGCGGCGTCCAGGGACGTGGAGTGGTAGCCGTTCGCGGCCAACTGGGCCTCGACCACCTGCTCCTCGGACAGGTCCATGACGGGCGCCAGTTCCGCGACCCGGGGCGCGCGGCCGAGCCGGGAGCTCAGTTCGTCGGTCGCCTTCGCCAGCTCGACCCGCGCCTCCTGGAGCCGGCGGGGGACGTGGACTGCCCAGGAGGTGTCGCGGAAGAACCGCTTGATCTCGCCCACGATGTACGGCACGGCGAAGGTCGTGAACTCCACCTCGCGGGACAGGTCGAAGCGGTCGATCGCCTTGATCAGGCCGATCATGCCGACCTGGACGATGTCCTCCATCTCCTCGGTCCGCCCGCGGAACCGGCCCGCCGCGTACCGCACGAGCGTCATGTTCATCTCGATCAGGGTGTTCCGCACGTACTGGTGCTCCGCCGTCCCCTCCTCCCGCGCCGCGAGCTCGCGGAGGAACACTCTCGACAGGGCGCGCGCGTCCCGGGGCGCGACCTCGTGGGGGGCCGTTATGTCGGGCAGCCCCTCCCCCGTACCGCTCGTCACGTACGTCTCCGTCGCCTTGGGCACCTCGGTCCGCACGGGGACGACCTCCTCCTGCTCTCTGTCCGTTCGGCGGTCCCGGTTCGCGTACCCGCTCCGTACGGACGCATTCCTCTTCCGCAGGCGCCGTCTTCGGCCCGGGCGGGAGGCATCACTCGGGCGTGACCGGGCAGGCGTAACCCGTCACCACTCGACGTATCGGGAAGAAAGGGACCCGCGATGAACAGCCGGAGCGAAACCAGGTCCCGCATGGACGCCGCGGGTGCCCGGGCCGCCGCCGGGAGGGCCGGCACGTCACCGCTCGTCACCCCGGCGCAGGCCCGGCAGCTGGTCCGCCACACGCTCACGGCCCTGGGCCCGCTGCGGGCCTCCCAGGTCGACGACCTGCTGCTCGTCACCTCGGAACTGGTCACGAACGCCCACCGCCACGGCGGCGGGGTCACCTCGTTCGGGATCGCCGTCGGCAGCGACCGGGTCACCGTCTCCGTGGCCGACGCCAGCGAGGAGCCGCCGCGCCACGAGCTCCGCGGGGGGCTGCGGCCCGGCGGCTTCGGCTGGCCGATCGTGCTGCGCCTGTGCCGCGAGGTGACGGTGGACACCCGGCCGGACGGCAAGACGGTCCACGCGGCGGTCATGGTCGACCGCTGAGCCGTCCCCCGGTGGTCCGGGCCTCAGACGTGCTGCTCCGGCGGCCCGTGGAGGTGTACGGACGCGGGGCCGCCGCTCGTGCGGTGCCGCTCGGCCCAGGACTCGAGCGCGGATCGGCAGGCGTGGTCCAGGTGGTGGAGTCCGGACAGGTCCAGGACGACCGGGCGGTCGCGCGGCAGGGCCTCCAGGGTGTCCAGGATCTTCGGCAGCCGCAGGAAAGTCACGGTGCCCGAAAGCCCGACGCGCACGGGCCCCTCGCCCTCGTCGGTGTGGTCGACGCGCAGGTGGGAGGCGTCCCAGGCCGCTTTGGCGACGGAGACGACGAGTCCGATCAGGACGCCTTCGAGCATGTTCAGGGTGACGATCGCCAGGGCCGTCACCACGAGGACGAGCGCCTCGCCGCGGTGGCCGCGCCAGAGGGCGACGAGGCCCCGGAAGGGGATCAGTTTCCAGCCGGCGTGGACGAGGATGCCGGCGAGGGCCGCGAGCGGTACGTACTCCAGGGTGCCGGGCAGCAGGGCGGCGAAGAGCAGCAGCCACAGGCCGTGGAGCACGCGGGAGGCCTTGGTCCTGGCGCCCGCCTGGACGTTGGCCGAGCTGCGGACGATCACGGCGGTCATGGGCAGCGCCCCCAGCAGTCCGCAGAGCGTGTTGCCGCATCCCTGGGCGAGCAGTTCCTTGTCGTAGTCGGTGGGCGCTCCGTCGTGCAGCCGGTCCACCGCCGCCGCGCTGAAGAGGGACTCGGCGGAGGCGATCAGCGCGAAGGCGAGGACGGTGCCGAGCAGGGCGACGTCGGTCAGGGCGGCGAGCCCGTCCGCCCCGGGCAGTCCGACGGCGTCCAGGACCCCGCTGACCCGAACCCTCGCGACCGGCAGGTCGAACAGGGCGGTCGCGAGCGCCGCGAGGAGGACGGCGACGAGCGCGCCGGGGACGGCCCGCGCCCGGCGGGGCAGGTGCCGCCAGCCGACGATCACGAGGACCGTGGCGGCGGCGACGGCGAGCGGCACGAGGCCGGCACCGGCCGTCACGGCGCGCCCCAGGGCGGCCGGCAGTCCGGCGAGCCGGGCCGGCCCGGAGGCGGGGGCGCTGAGGCCGGCCGCGGCGTAGAGCTGGCCGGCGACGATGACGAGGCCGATCCCGGCGAGCATGCCCTCGACGACGGAGAGGGAGATGGCCCGGAACCAGCGGCCCCAGCGCAGCAGACCCATGGCGACCTGGAGCAGCCCGGCGAGGAGGACGACGACGCCGAGCGCGGCCGGACCGAGCGTCCGGACGGCGTCGAGGACGAGGACGGTGAGGCCGGCGGCGGGGCCGGAGACCTGGATGCTGCTGCCCCGCATGAGGCCGGTGACGGCGCCGCCGACGATGCCGGTGACGAGACCGAGTTCGGCGGGGACGCCGGAGGCGACCGCCACGCCGATGCAGAGGGGCAGCGCGACGAGGAAGACGACGAGGGAGGCGGCGAAGTCCTGCCGGAGGTACGGAAAGGAGGAGGCCATACACAGGGTGATACGCGCTCGTCGGGGCCTGTTCGGGACGGATCGGCGCCGACCGGTGTCTTCCGGCCGGAACCGGCCGGAAGGTGACGCGATCACCCCCGGGGAAGGCGCCCGGGGGTGCGGACCACCGGGGCGCACCGGGCCGCAGGCGCCCGCACACGCGATCAGACGGAGGGCGTACGGGCGCCATGCCGGGGCGCAGGGGCCCGGAGCCTCAGCGGGGCGGGGTGCTCACCACCAGTAGGCGGGGTACTTCGGTGCCGCGCGGCGGATGCGGGAGGCGGCGAACGCGGTCAGGACGAGCAGCACCGTGGACCCGAACAGCAGGGGGACGAAGCGGGCGGGCGCGGGGGCCTGGAGCACGATGACGACGGCGGTCGCGCAGGCCGGCGAGTGCGGGGTGCGGGCCAGGGTGTTCAGGGCGAGGGTGATGCCGGCGGCGACGGCGGCGGCCCAGGCGCTGCCGTGCGCGGCGACGGCCGCCACGGCGTAGCCGGCGGCGGCGCCGAAGAGGTGGCCGACGACGACGTTCCGGGGCTGGGCCAGGGGCAGCGCGGGGGCGCAGTGCACGAGCGCGGCGCTGGCGGCCAGCGGGGGTATCAGCACCGGCTCGTGGATGAGGGCGCCGACGGCGACGAGCCCGAGGAGGGCGGCGGTCGCGGCGCTGACGCTGTGGACGGCGGCGCCGGGCGCGGGCCGGGCCGGGGCGCGTCCGGCGATCCACGGCAGGCGCGGCGCCCGGCCGGCGCGGGTGTCAGAGTCGGCGTCGGCGTCGGCGTCGGGACGCAGGGCGGTGTCGGTGCTCATGGGGTGCGCGGGTTTCCGGGGCGGGGACGGGCAGGGCGTGTGGTCGTACGGGTCCCTGTGGTCGACAGTCGGCCCGGTCTCACGCCTGGTCCTGGTGCGGCGGCGCGACCTCGCACCACTGTAACCAGCCGTTTCGCCACGGCGCGGGTGGGGTGGGGGGCAAGATCGCCGCATGACCGACACCGCGCCCTCCTTCCGCCTCCTCCCCGGAGCCCCGGATTCCCCCGTCCTCCTCCATGTGCCGCACTCGTCGCGCGAGGTGCCCCCGGACGTACGGGAGGGGATCCTGCTCGGCGACGCGGAACTCGCCCGCGAACTGGACCACATCACGGACTCCCACACGGCGGAGATCGCCGCCGTGGCCGCCGCGGCGGCCGGCACGACGCCCTGGCGGTTCGTGAACGGGCTCTCGCGGCTCGTCGTCGACCCGGAGCGCTTCCCGGACGAGCGTGAGGAGATGCTGTCCGTCGGGATGGGCGCGGTGTACACCCGCACCACCCACCGCGCTGCGCTGCGGGCGGAGGGTTTCGACCCGGCGCCGCTGCTCGACCGGTACTTCGCCCCGTACGCCCGGGCGATGACGGAGGCCGTGGCCGGGCGGCTGGCCGTGGCGGGACGGGTGGTGATCGTCGACGTCCACTCGTACCCGACGGAGCGGCTGCCGTACGAGCTGCACGGCGAGGGGCCGCGTCCGCCGGTCTGCCTCGGCACGGACGCCTTCCACACGCCGCCCGCGCTGCTCGACGCGGCGCGGAAGGCGTTCGGCGGGTTCGGCGGCGTCGGCACGGACAGTCCCTTCGCGGGGACGTACGTGCCGCTGGCGCACTACGGCCGGGATCCGCGGGTGAGCGCCCTGATGGTGGAGATCCGCCGCGATCAGTACATGAGCGAGCCGGGCGGTCCCGCGGGCCCGGGGGCCGAGGCGCTGGGCCTCGCCCTGGCGGCGCTGGTCGACGCGGTGGCCTGAGTCCGTCCGAGGGGTGGCATTCCCCGATCGGCGTAAAATCGGGGAGATGAACCCACTCCGCTACGAGCTGGTGTTCTCCGACAGCACAGGCTCGGCCCGGGACGTCGTGATCGTGGAGCGCACGGAGTTCAAGGGCGCCGGGGGCCATCCCGTCTACAGCGACGCCACCGGCATCATCCGGGCCGAGATCAGCGACCAGGACGAGGTGCGCATCCTCGCGTCGGGCGGCCATCAGGAACCCTCCCACAGCGTCCGGGCCCGCCCCCTCCCCGACCCCGCCTGAGGTCACGCCCGGTCCCCCATGCGCTCGGCCGATCCGATGTCGGGGTACATGTCGTCGGGGTGCGGGGCCATGCGGGTGATCGGGCGGCCGACTCCGTGACCATTGGCGCGGCATTCGATCATTCCGCCCCACGAGGCGAGACAGTGGTCGGGATTTTTCGGCCGGACCGGCCCGGGGCCCTACCGAGGCACGGTTCGCCACCCGACACCCACTCGCCCTCAGGGGAACGCAGCGATGACCGACACCGGCACGTCCTACCGTGATCTCCGCGCCCTGATGATCAACTGCACCCTCAAGCGGTCACCGGAGCGGAGCCACACGCAGGGGCTGATCGACATCAGCACCGGGATCATGGAGCGCCAGGGCGTGCAGGTCGAGGTGCTCAGGGCGGTGGACATCGACATCGCGACCGGTGTCTGGCCGGACATGACGGAGCACGGGTGGGAGACGGACGAGTGGCCGGTCATCTACTCGCAGGTGATGGCCGCCGACATCCTCACCCTGGCGGGGCCCGTGTGGCTGGGAGACAACTCCTCCGTCATGAAGAAGGTCATCGAGCGTCTGTACGCCTGCTCCTCGATCCTCAACGACCGCGGCCAGTACGCCTACTACGGTCGCGTGGGCGGCTGCCTGATCACGGGCAACGAGGACGGCGCCAAGCACTGCGCGATGAACGTCCTCTACAGCCTCCAGCACCTCGGCTACGTCATCCCGCCCCAGGCGGACGCGGGTTGGGTCGGTCCGGCCGGCCCGGGCCCGTCGTACCTCGACCCCGGCTCGGGCGGTCCGGAGAACGACTTCACCAACCGCAACACCACCTTCATGACCTGGAACCAGCTCCACCTCGCCCGGATGCTCAAGGACGCCGGCGGCATTCCCGCCCACGGAAACCAGCGCTCCGAGTGGGACGCCGGCTGCCGCTTCGACTTCGAGAACCCCGAGCACCGTTGAGCGATGAGCGCCGACCCGGGGAACGCGACTGAGGAAGACCCGGCTCGGGGCCGGCTGGAACGGGTTCGTCCTGCCGCTGGTCCGCCACACCCGGACCCCGCACGTCCTCGCCACTGCGCCACCCACGGTTCACCCGCTCGGGTGCTCCGCGTGTCGGGAGAGGCGAGTGGCCCCGAGACTGGAGTTTCGACAGTGCCTGTGCCCGTACCGAGTTCGGGCTCGTGAAGGCACCCTGGGCTCAATCGGAACCGGAGGCATGGTGATCAAGAAGCTCGAAGGAATGCCGGCGGGGGTCATCGGTTTCGAGGCGTCCGGCAAGCTGTCCGCCGAGGACTACCGCGACACGGTGCTCCCCGCGCTCGTCGACGCCGCGCGTGCGGGCGAGGTGCGGTTCCTGATCGTCGTGCGCGACTTCGAGGGCATGTCGGGTGGGGCGTTGTGGCAAGACCTCAAGGTGGGGGTCGAGCACCTGCGTGCCTGGAAACGGATCGCGCTGGTCACTGACATCGAGTGGATGACGCATGTCACGTCGCTCTTCGGCTGGATGACTCCGGGAGAGACGAGGGTGTTCCCGGTCGGCCAGAAGGAAGAGGCGGTCACCTGGGTCTCGGGGTGACCAGCGCCCCGTTCGGCGACGGGTCGTGGCCGGCGTCGACGATGAAGGTGAACGAGCCGACGGAGAGAGCGGTGACGACCGCCAGCAGCTTCAGCCGGGCGGGTGAGCCGCGACGGTCCGGCACGGTTGCTGCGGGTCACCACCTCGGCGTACTCGCTCGCCGAGGCGAACCGCCCTCCCCCACCGTCCCCGTCGAGGCCACTGCTCGAACTAGTCTTCGCATCATGGCTTTGCGACCTGAAGAGTTCTACGACCACGCGCTCGCGGCCTCGGACGCCGAGCGTCGGCTTCCGCTGGCGCGGATGACCGGCTGGGACATCAGCCCGTTCGAGGAGGACGGGCTGCGCGTCTCGCCCTTGCGGCCTCCCGTCCTGCCCGAGCCGGCGCGGCACGGCGAGGATCCGTCCGATTGCGATTCCTGCCGCCGGCGCGGTGAGGGGATCTGGTTCAACGACAACTGGCGGCTGACGCGGATCACGGGCGTCGGGGTGCCGCTGGTGCTCATGCTGCACCCGCTCGACCACCACGACATGGCCGACCTTCCCGACGAGCTGGCGGCCGAGCTGGGCGTCCTGACCACGCACATCGTCCGTCACGTGCAGGCGTTGGAGCACATCTCGCGCGCTCACGTCTACCGGATCGGGGACGGCGGGGCGCACCTGCACATCTGGTTCTTCGCCCGACCCGCGGGCCAAGCGCAGCTGTACGGTTCGTGGTTGCCGGTGTGGGACGACCTGTTGCCGGAATATCCGGCGCATGTCGCGGAGGCGGACGCGGCGGTCGTCGCGGACGCGCTGGTCGCCTCCGCGGGAGGGCGCCGTCGGGCCGAGGCAGAGACGTCCGGCGGCTGATCCCCGCGGCCGGCCTCCTCGTGCCTGGTGATTTCCCGCCACCCCGTTGATCACGGGCCGGCAGGCATCGGCCGGCGCACCGGCCCTGCGCGAGGGGGACGCCTCTTTCGATCGAGTCGAGCGCCCCGACGGGCGGGAAGGATCTCCGATGCAGCCCGGACGTCTCCCTGTCGAGTTCCTCGACGCGCAACGGATCGACTTCGTCGAGCACCCTCCACCGGCCCTGTCGCCACAGGAGCGAGGCGAAGTCGACCGTCTCTGGGCCGAGACGAAGGCCCACAACCCCACCACATTCGACGGCCCGCTCGTCGCGAGCGTGGGCTTCGACCTGCCCGGGCCCGGCCCGTCGGTGGTGCGATGGGCGAGGATGACGTACCGGCATCGGGCCCTGCGGAGACTGCGGCCGGCCGAGGAGGTCCCCGGGTCCGTCTTCGTCACCGTCCTGTTGCCGACGGAGGCCGGACTCGCGGTCGGGCGCGGGTCCCCCACCACCGCGGCGCCCGGCCGCTGGAGTCTCCCCGGCGGCTCGGCGGAGCCCCCTGCGGCCGGCCGGCCGCTGGACATGGCGTCGCTCCGGCGGCATGCCGCTCGCGAACTGGCCGAGGAGCTCGGCGTACCCGCCTTCGACGCGGAGTTGCGGCTGTGGGGGCTCACTCGGGGAACCCGGTTCGGCAGCCTCGGCTTCCACTTCCTCGCCCCGGCCGTGGCCAGCGCAGTCGTACGGCGCCGGCATGCGGCGCTCGCGGTGGCGGAGACGGAGCGCGGGGTGGAACCGGAGCTCGACGAGATCGCGTTCGTCCCCTCGGCCGAGCGGGCTGCCCGTCTCGGCCCGGGCGCGGACTATCTGCACCAGGTCCTGGGCCGATACTTCTCGGCCTGATCCGGCGCCTGATCAGGCCTTCCGAGGGCTGGGACGTGCACCACACCGGCTTGACGTGCACACGGGTGGGTACTTAGCTTCGCCTTACCTAATTTACGTCGCCCATACGTCCGGAAGATCAACTCATGTCCAGAACCGCGCAGGAGCTCAGACCCGCGCAGGAGCTCACCCCCTCCTGGCTCCTCACCGCCCTCGGGCTCGTCGCCACCGCCGGCATCGCGGCGGCCTGCTGGACCGCCGGACACGTCCACGCGGACGCCGCCCTGCTCACGGTGGCCCGCTTCTTCCACGTCGTCTTCCTCGTCGTCGGGCTCGGTTCGGTGCTCGCCGTCGACTGGTTCGCCGTGCTCTGGCTGACCGGGAAGCGCCCCCTCGCCGGCGTCCTCGACACGGCCGTCGCCCTCCAGACGCCGATCTGGGCCGGCCTCGGCGGGCTCGTCGTCTCCGGCCTCTTCCTCCGCCCCGACCTCCACTCCCCGCTGACCCTCGTCAAGCTGGGGCTCGTCGTCGCCGTCACCCTCAACGGGCTCTGGGCGCACCGCCTCGGCCAGCGCCTCGATGCCCACCGCACCGGCACCGTCCCGCGCCGGCTGCTCGTCCGCTCGGGCCTGGCCGCGACCATCAGCCAGACCGGCTGGTGGGGCGCGTGCCTCATCGGCTTCCTCAACAGCCAGGGCTCCTGAGCCCAGGCCCCGGCCCCCGTGCGGGCACCGAATCTCCCGCCCCGGGACGCCGGCTCCTTGATCACGGCCGCGGTGCGCCCGGTGATCCAGGTCGGCCGCGGCGAGTCGTCGGGCCGGGTGAACTGCGCCACCGCGTCCTTCCGTCCGAGGGTGACGGCCCGTCCGACATGGCGCGGGGAGTACGGCTCGGGCCGGCGCCCCTCGATCAGCCGGATCAGGCCGTTCACCGCGTGGGCGGCCTGCGGCCCGGCGAGTACGCAGGCGAACCGAGCTCCGGGCACGGTCCCACGTCGCCGCGCGGCGTCGTCTCCACGGCCGAGACCCGGGCCGCGCTGGGCGCCTTTCGGCGGGCGGTCGAGACCGGCGGCCGGCAGGGCCTGCTGGACCTCCCAGCGCCGGACGGCGTCGCCCTGAGCGACGGCGGGGGCATCAAGCAGGCCATGCCACGGCCCACCGTCGGGAGCCGGGAAGGTGGCCCGGCAGCAGGCGCCGCCGCGGTCGCGGCCTGGGGCCCCTGGCGACCGTCGAACCGACGCAGACCAACGGCCACCCGGCACTGACCCTGCGGATCGACGGGGAGATCGACCTGGTCGTGGCCCTGCGGGTCGAGGACGGAGCCATCACCGGCATCTACCCCGTCCGCAACCCCGAGAAGCTGACGCACATGGCCCGGGAGACCGTCCTGAGCCGCTGAGCGGGACCTCGGAACGCCCGCACCGACCGCGTCTCAGGCCCCGGCCCCCACCCCCGTTTTGGTTTGTCGCACGATCATCAATACGATCCGGCGATGATCACGAGAAAACGGCTGGCGACCGGGGCCTGCGCGCTGCTCGCCGCCCTGAGCGTCGCGCTCCTGCCGACAGGCGCGGCCGCCGACGAGCCGGCGGCGAAGGAATCCCCCAAGGTCGAGCTGGTCCTCGACGTCAGCGGCTCCATGCGGGCCAAGGACATCGACGGCAAGTCCCGTATGAGCGCCGCCAAGCAGGCCTTCAACGAGGTCCTCGACGCGGTGCCCCAGGAGGTGCGGCTCGGCATCCGCACGCTCGGCGCCGACTACCCGGGCAACGACCGCAAGCGCGGCTGCAAGGACACCCGCTCGCTGTACCCGGTCGGGCCGCTCGACCGCACCGAGGCCAAGACCGCCGTCGCCACCCTCGCCCCGACCGGCTGGACCCCGATCGGCCCGGCGCTGCTCGGCGCGGCCGACGACCTCGGCGAGGACGGCGCGACCAAGCGGATCGTGCTCATCACGGACGGCGAGGACACCTGCGCCCCGCTCGACCCGTGCCAGGTGGCCCGCGAGATCGCGGCGAAGGGCATCCACCTCGTCATCGACACCCTGGGCCTCGTGCCGGACGCCAAGACCCGGCAGCAGCTCACCTGCATCGCGGAGGCCACCGGAGGCACGTACACCTCGGTCCACCGCACCGAGGAACTCTCCCGGCGTGTGAAGCAGTTGGTCGACCGCGCGGCCGACCCGGTCGTCACCCCCGTGGCCACCCAGGGCGCCACCCGGTGCGACAAGGCGCCGCAGCTGAAGCCCGGTCTCTACACGGACCGCGAGTCCTTCGGCGAGCACCGCTGGTACCGGGTGGACCTGCTGCCCGGCCAGGAACTGCGCGCCTCCGTCAGCGTGTCGGCCGACCGGGCCGTCAACAACGACTACGGGGTGCTGCTGCGCGCCGTCACCCTCCACGGCCGGGAGATCGTCCGCGGCTCCGAGGCGGGCGACGGGCGCACCGACGTGATCTCGACCGGGCTTCGCTACCCGAAGCCGGAGGCCGACGACGGTCCCGGCGACGCGAAGCCCGCGGCCGAGACCGTGTGCCTCCAGGTCAGCAACTCCTTCTCCGCTCCCCCGTCGGTCAAGACGACCCCCGGCATGCCGGTCGAGCTGACCGTGGACGTCGTCGACGGCCCCTCCACCGCCTCGGACATCGCCTCGTTCGGTCTCGGCCGCGGCTGGTGGCTGCTCGGCGTGCTGGTGCTCGCCGGCTTCCTCGCCGGTCTGCTCTGGGGCTGGCTGTCCCGCTGGCGCGTCGCTGTCTGGAGGACCAACTGATGCGTACCGTACGCATGCTCGCCACGGCCGCGCTCGCGGGCGCCGCCCTGCTCGGCCTCGCGGCCCCGGCCGCCCTGGCCGACACGCCCAGCGCCTCCGCCTCCCCCTCCGAGGAGGCCGGGCCCACGGAGGCCGGCACCACCTTCCGTACCGCCGCCCGGTTCCTGCCGGGGCAGCAGGCCACGGCACAGGCCGCCGCGGGTGACTACCTGTACTGGGTCTTCCCGGCGGACACCGGCGAGCGGCCGACCGTGAAGGCGACGGTCACGCTCCCCGACGCGGCACTCCGGCACGGGCCCGCCACCTGGCGGATCGACGTGTACGACGGGCTGCGGCGCCGCCAGCCGTGCATGTACGGGATGCAGTCCCGTACGGCGGCGAAGGAGGCCACGGCCGTGGAGCTGGCCTGCGTGCTGCGCCCGGTCCGCGCCTCGGCCGACGCCTGGGCGAACGACCCGCTGCCCGGCAGCTACTACGTCCGGCTGACCGTCACCGGCCTGCCGGACGAGGACCTCGGCCAGCCGTTCACCGCCCGGATCGGGGCCGACGTCCTGGACGAGGGCGGCGCCTACGCCACGGACGGCTCGCTCGCCGCGCCGCTGGTGCCGGGGGCGACCACCGCCGACCAGGCGAAGGCGGACGAGGACGCCGGCCGGAAGACCGCCGTCGAGGCGGCGGCCCCGGAGGACGGCTGGTCCTCGGGCTGGTGGTCGGACCGCTGGATCTGGACCGTGGCGGGCGGCGTCCTGGCCGCGCTCGCGGGCATCGGCGGCTACGCCCTGACGCGCGGCACGGGCCGCCCGCCCCGGGTCCCGCCGGCCGCCTGACCCGGCAGCAGGCGTCGGAACGTACGGAGGCCCCCACCGCGCGCGGTGGGGGCCTCGGTGCGTCCGGCGGGGCGGACCGGCCGGTGGGACGGGCCGTCGTGTAGGACGGGCCGTCGAGTAGGACAGGCCGGCCCGGTGGGACAGACGGGGGTCACCCGCGGGCCGGGAAGCCGTGGGCGCGGGCGCCGGTCACGAGGGCGACCACCGGGACGAGCAGCACCAGGACGCTCCAGGGCAGGGCGCCCGCGCCGAGCCCGTCGAGGAGGAGGCCGCCGGCGACACCGCCCGCCGCCATGGCCGCGTTCCAGAGGCTGACCAGCATCGTCTGCGCGGTGTCCGCGTCGTCCCCGCCCGCCTCGGCGACGGCCGTCTGCAGGAGGGTGGGCGCGCCGCCCCAGCCGAAGCCCCAGAGCACGGCGGCCACCAGGACCAGGGCGGCGCTCGCCGCCGGGACGGCGAACGCGGCCGCGGCGACCGCGAAGAGGATCGTTCCGGCGAGGGTCAGGGCCCGGAGCCTGCGGTCGATGTGACGGCCCGTGAACCAGATCCCGGCGAGCGAGGCGGCGCCGAAGACCAGCAGGACGAGCCCGGTGGAGCCGCCGAGGCCGAGGTGGTCCAGATAGGCGGCGACGTACGTGTAGAGGACGGTGTGGGCCAGGACGAGGGTGAAGGTGACGGCCAGGACCGGGAGCACGCCGGGCACCTTCAGGGTGCGGGCGACCGGGGCGCGCCCGCCGCGCGGTTCGCCGGGCAGATCGGGGACGGCGAGGGCGATCCAGCCGAGGAGCACGACGGCGATCACGGTCATGGCGGTGAAGGCGGCCCGCCAGCCGACGGCCTCGCCGAGGAAGGTGCCGGCCGGTACGCCGAGGGAGAGCGCCAGCGGGATGCCGGTCATCGCGACGGCGACGGCACGGCCCTGGAGGTGCGCCGGGGCGATGCGGCGGGCGTAGCCGGCGAGCAGGGCCCAGGCGACGCCCGCGGCGACCCCGGCGAGGAACCGGGCGCCCATGGTGAGGGCGTACGAGGAGGAGACCGCCGTGACGGTGTTGGCGGCGGCGAATCCGGCCATGGAGGTCAGCAGCAGGCGCTTGCGGCGCCAGCCGGCGGTGCGGGCGGCCAGGGGGACGGCGGTGAGGGCCGTCCCGAGGGCGTATCCGGTAACGGACTGGCCCATGGCGGCCTCGCCGACGCCGAGGTCGGCGCTCATGCCCGGCAGGACTCCGGCGGGGAGCGTCTCGGTGAGGCTGGTGACGAAGACGGCGGTGGCGAGGGCGAGAAGGGCCGGGAGCGGCAACCGGTCGGAGGCGGGGCGGTGTTCGGGCGCGTGGGTGGCGGGACCTGCCGCCACTGTCGTGTCGTGGGTCATGTTCGTATGCTCGAACCCTCACATTGATGTGAGGGTCAAGCGATTCCCTGGAGGGGGCTTCCCATGCGGATCGGCGAGCTGTCCGAGCGCACCGGAACACCGCGCAGGCTGCTGCGCTACTACGAGGAGCAGGGCCTCATCGTCGCCGACCGGCTGCCGAACGGCTACCGCGTCTACGACGAGTCGAACGTGGACCGGGTCATGCAGATCCGGGGCCTCCTCGACGCCGGTCTGCCGACCCGGATCATCAAGCAGATCCTGCCGTGCCTGAACAAGCCGCGGATCATCCACTTCCCGGACGCGACCCCGGAGATGCTGGCGACCCTGGAGGACGAGCGGGACCGGATGACCGACCGGATCCGCTGCCTGACCAGGAACCGGGACGCGGTGGCGGAGTATCTCGACGTGGTGCGGGAGAAGTTGGCGGCGGGATCGTCGGCGTAGCGCGGACGGCCCGTACGGCGTACCGGCCGCCGTCCGCTCCACGGCGAGCGGCAGGCCGAAGCAGGCGCCGAGCAGCTCCCCGGCGAGCACCTCGCCGACGGACCCCGGGATGCGGGGCCGCGGCCGAATGCGCGCGCGCAGCCGGGCGCGGGGACGCGGCCCGATGCGCGGACGCAGCCCGGTGCGCGGGACCGCGGCCCGACGCGCGGACGCAGCCCGATGCGCGGGACCGCGGCCCGACGCGCGGGACCGCAGCCCGGTGCGCGGCCGCGTCCGCGGGCCGTCTCACGTCTCGTACGCCCGGTTCACCGCGGAGAGGACCGCCTGGACCGAGGCCGTGAGGACGGAGGTGTCCAGGCCCGCGCCCCAGGCCGTGCGCTCCCCCACCCGGCACTCGGCGTAGGCCGCGGCCTCGCCCGCGCTGCCGGTGGTGACGGCGTGCTCGGTGAAGTCGAGGACGTCGACGGGGACTTCGGCCCGGGTGAGGGCGTCGGCGAGGGCGGAGAGCGGTCCGTTGCCCGTGCCCTCGGCCGGTGCGGTGCGGTCGCCGACCCGCAGGACGCAGGTGAAGCGGTGCTCGCCCGCCGCGTCGCGCTCGGTGCTCCAGGACTCCAGGGCGACGGGGCCGGCGCCCCGGCCGGGCTCCAGGTAGTCCGCGCGGAAGATCGCGTGGAGGTCGTCGGGGGTGGCCTCGCGGCCGCTGTCGTCGGTCACGGCCTGGACGGCCCGGGAGACGTCAGGACGCATCCGCTCGGGCAGGTCGAGGCCGTGGTGGGTGCGGAGCAGATGGGCGACTCCGCCCTTGCCGGACTGGGAGTTGACGCGGATGACGGCCTCGTAGCCGCGGCCCAGGTCGGCGGGGTCGAGCGGCAGGTACGGCACGTTCCAGGGGGCGAGCTCCGGCGGGATCCCGGCCTCGGCG
The DNA here is from genome assembly GCF_053616475.1 of Streptomyces sp. NPDC055815. Lineage (NCBI taxonomy): Bacteria > Bacillati > Actinomycetota > Actinomycetes > Kitasatosporales > Streptomycetaceae > Streptomyces > Streptomyces sp. NPDC055815. The sequence goes on from NZ_JBSHDU010000031.1 coordinate 21,464, forward strand.
GCGTCCTTGGCGTGCCGGTCGAGGCCCTTGCTGATGGCGTCCTGGTGGGTGCCGGAGAAGGCGGTGTGGACGAGGTCGCCCGCGTAGGGGTGGCGGGGGTGGACGGGGATCCGGTTGCAGTGCTCGACGACGTCGCGGACGGCGTCGATGTCGGAGAGGTCGAGCATGGGGTCGACGCCCTGGGCGTAGAGGTTGAGGGCGAGGGTCACCAGATCGACGTTGCCCGTCCGTTCGCCGTTGCCGAAGAGGCATCCCTCGACGCGCTGGGCGCCGGCGAGGACGGCGAGTTCGGCGCAGGCCACACCGGTGCCGCGGTCGTTGTGCGGGTGGACGGAGAGGATCACGGAGTCGCGGCGGGCGAGGTGGCGGTGCACGTACTCGATCTGGTCGGCGTACACGTTGGGGGTGGAGATCTCGACGGTCGCGGGCAGGTTGTGCGTGACCGGCCGGTCGGGGCTGGCGTCCCACAGCTCGGTGAGGCCGTCGCAGAGCTCCAGGACGTAGTCGGGTTCGGTGAGGTTGAAGGTCTCCGGGGAGAACTGGAAGCGGATGTCGGCGCCGGGGCGGGCCGCGGCGAGCCGGGCCATCAGGGTGGCGGCCTCGTGGACGGTGCGGCGGACCTCGGCGCGGTCGCGGCCGAGGACGGTGTCGCGCCAGACCGGCGAGGTCGCGATGTAGAGGTGGACGACGGCCCGGGGCAGGCCGTCGAGGGACGCGAAGGTGCGCTCGATGAGTTCGGGGCGGGCCGGGGTGAAGACGACGGGGGTGACGTCCTCGGGTACGGCTCCGGAGGCGACGAGGCCGGCCAGGTGGCGGACGAAGTCGAAGTCGGCGCGGCTGGCCGAGGGGTAGCCGACCTCGATCTCCTTGAAGCCGGTGCGGACGAGCAGCTCGAAGAAGCGGTGCTTGCGCTCGGTGTCCATGGGCTCGGCGAGGGCCTGGTTGCCGTCGCGGAGGTCGACGGGGACCCAGAGCGGGGCCCGCTCCAGGCGGGCGGTGGGCCAGTGCCGGTCGAAGTCGGGGACGTGGACGCGGTCCTGGAAGGGGCGGTAGCGGTGGTACGGCATGGGGCTGGGGCGCTGGGGATTGCGGATCATGGCGGGTACCGTAACCACTCCTCAGCTCCTCAGACAAGTACTCCTCAGACAAGTTCGGGTAGATTCCTCGGCAGCGACCCCCGTGATCCGGGGGACGCGCCCGACGGTCCGGACCTCCGCAGCACCTCCGACCGCCGGAGCACCAACGGACCAGCAGAGAATCAGGTGACCCCTATGTCGCTCGGTGCCCTACGCCCCAGCCCCCTGGTCGAACAGGCCGCCGAGCGGCTCCGTGAACAGATCGTCCGCGGCCACTGGCCGGTCGGCACCAAGCTCCCCGGGGAGACGACGCTCGCCAAGGAGCTGGGCGTGGGGCGCTCCACGGTCCGCGAGGCGCTGCGGGCCCTGACGGGCGCGGGTCTCGTCCAGCCCCGGCAGGGCGCGGGCGTCTTCGTGATCGCGACCCGGCCGACGGAGGACTGGCCGGCCCGGCTGCGCCGGGCGGCGGTGACGGACGTGTACGAGGTCCGGATGCTGGTCGAGGTGGAGGCGGCGCGGCTCGCGGCGGCGCGGCGGACCCAGGAGGACGTGACGGCGATGCGGGAGGCGCTGGCGGGGCGGGTGGCGGCCGCCGAGGGCGACGACGCGGCCTTCGTCGACGCCGACATCGCGCTGCACGCGGCGATCGTGGCCGCGGCGCGCAACCCCGTCCTGACGGACCTGTTCGGGGAGTTCGCGCCGGTGCTCCGCGAGGGCCTGATCGAGCTGCTCGATCTGCTCGGGCTGCGGGGCACGGACCTCCGGCACGGCGAGGACGCCCATGCGGACGTGGTCCGGGCGGTGGAGGCGGGCGACCCGGAGGAGGCCGCCCGGCTGACCCGGCAGGAGCTGGAGTCCACCCTGGCCCTGCTCCAGTCGACGCCCTGACCCCGCGGGCCGGGACGTACGGCTCAGGCCGGGTCGACGAAGACCACCGGGACCTCGTTGTCCTGGACGACCCGGCCGAGCAGGCCCGCCAGCTGCGCGCGTTCGGGGGCGTCGAGCCCGGAGGGCAGTTCCTCGATGCGGCGGCAGGTCTCGGTGTAGAAGTCCTCGGCGACGCGCGCGCCGTCCTCGGTGAGCGCCACCCGCACGGCCCGCCCGTCCTCGGGGTCGGGTTCGCGGCGGACGAAGCCGAGGCGGGAGGTCCGGTCGACGAGCCCGGTCAGGCTGGACTTGGCGAGCCCCAGCTTGGTGCCGAGCTCGCCCATCCCGGACGGGCCCGGCATCAGGACGCAGAGCAGCTGGCCCTGCTGCGGCGTCAGCCCGTACTCCCTGCCCGACTCCGCGTAGACCGCGTTCACGAGGAACGCGCCGCGCACCAGCGCGGTGACCACGCTCATCTTCCCGCCGTCGTCTCTCGCCATGCGGCAAGAATACCTTCGTGGTGCGAACCAATCTCAGGCAGTCCGATGTCACGTCATCCGGCGGGCGCCCTCCAGGACGGCCTGCCGGATGCGGTGGTAGGTGCCGCAGCGGCAGATGTTGCGGATGGTGTCGAGGTCGGCCTCGGTGACCTCGCGCCCGGCCTCGCGCGCCCGGCGGACGGTGGCGACCGCGGCCATGATCTGGCCCGGCTGGCAGAAGCCGCACTGGGCGACGTCGAGGTCGAGCCAGGCCTCCTGCATCGGGTGCAGGTCCGCGCCGACGGTGTCGGGGAGGCCCTCGATGGTGGTGATCTCGTCGGTCGGGGCCACGTCGTCGACGCGGACGGCGCAGGGCGTGAACGCCTTGCCGTTGAGGTGGCTCGTACAGGCCCGGCAGACGCCGACCCCACAGCCGTACTTGGGTCCGGTGACGCCCAGGACGTCCCGGAGTACCCAGAGGAGCCGGACGTCGCCCTCGACGTCGGCGGTGACGGCCTTGCCGTTCAGGATGAAGGTGTGCTGCGGCACGGGGACTCCAGGTCTCAGATGGTGCGGTCGCGGCCGTCGGTGGGCGAGGCCGGGACGGGCGGGACGGTCGGCAGGGGCGTGAAGGCGAGCGGCTCGGCGTGGTTGACGGGGAAGACCGTCGGCATCGTGCCGGTGGCCCGCCCGTAGGCGCAGGCCACCGCGGCCATCGCGCCGGCGACCGCCAGCTCGCCGGCGCCGCCCGGCTTGTCGCCGCTCGGGGGCATCACGATGATCTCCAGCTCGGGCGGGGTGTTCCACTGCCGGGTGTAGAAGTACTGGTCCCAGCTGCCTTCGAGGAAGTGCCCGTCGCTCAGGTGCAGTCCGGAGGTCAGGGTGATGGCGATGCCGTCGGCGATGCCGCCCATCATCTGGGCCTCAAGACCGCGCGGGTTGACCGCGAGGCCGACGTCGACGGCGCAGACGATCTTCGTGACGCGCGGTCCGGTGTACGCGCCCGGGATCTTCCGTCCGGTGGTCTCGGGACGGCAGTCGATCTCGGCGAGGATCGCGACGGCCGAGTGGTACTCGGTGTGCACGGCGATGCCCTGGCCCGTGCCGGCCGGCATGCTCCGGCCCCACTCCCCCACCTCGGCGACCTTGTCGAGGACGGCGCGGGCCCGGGCGTCCTTGACGAGGCGGCGCCGCATCGCGTAGCCGTCCTGGCCCATCCGCCTGGCCAGTTCGTCCATGACGAGTTCCTGGGCGCAGCGGACGTTGGGCGAGTAGATGTTCCGCATGGAACCGGTGTTGAAGCCCTTGTCGGTCTCGGCGAGGAGCTGGGTGGTGACGCCGAGGTGGTACGGGCTGATCTGGGTCAGCTGGAACATCGTCTCGGAGAAGGTGGCGTCGGCGACGGGCAGCCGGGCCGCCTCCGCCGTCAGGACCTCGCCGACGCCGTGCCCGAAGTCGGTGGCCACGGAGGTGTGGCGCTGCTCGTACGTGAGGACCTCGCCGAGCGAGTAGGTGGCCCGGACCCGGGAGGTGGACATCGGGTGCGTACGGCCCTGCCGGAAGTCGTCGGTACGGTGCCACATGAGCTTCACCGGCTTGCCGAGGGCCTTCGAGATCTCGGCGGCCTCGTGGGCGGCGTCGGAGAACAGCTTGCGGCCGAAGGAGCCGCCGCCCTCCGTGACGTGGACGCGGACGGCGGTGGGCGGCAGGCCGAGCTTGAGGGCGATCTGCTCCTGGGCGACGATCGGCGCCTTGAGCGAGGCCCAGATCTCGGCGGAGTCCTTCCGCACGTCGGCGATCGCGCAGTTGGTCTCCAGGGCGGCGTTGCTGGCGAAGTGGAAGGTGAAGCGGGCGTCGACGGCCTTGGTGAGGAGCGGCAGCGCCGGGACGACGAGCGGGAGTTCGGCCCGGCGGAGCTTCTCCAGGACCGTGGCGTCGGAGGCGCCCTCGGCGGTGCCGGGTCCCCAGTCGACGCGCAGGGCGCGGACGGCGTCGACGCACTGGCCGAAGGTGCGGCCGCGGACGGCGACGCCGGTGGAGACGGTGACGACGTCGGTGATGCCGGGCATGGCCCGGACCTCGGCGAGGTTGGCGACGGAGCGCACCGTGCCGTTGATGGTGGGCGGACGGCAGACCATGGTGGGCAGGGCGTCCGGGGCCTGGAGGTCCATGGCGAACTTCTTGCGTCCGGTGACCGCTTCGAGGGCGTCCACGCGGCGCTGGGCGGTGCCGATGACGCGGAAGCGGTCCGGGTCCTTGAGCGTGACCTCGACGGCCGCGTCGGTGACGGCGGCGGCCTTCACGGCCAGTTCGCCGTAGCCGAGGAGCGCGCCGGCCGGGGAGAGGACGGTGCCGGCCTTCGTCGTGAGGGTCTCGACGGCGTCGCCGAGGACGAGGGAGGCGGCGTGCAGCAGCCGGGCCCGGGCGAGGGCGGCGGCGACCCGGATCGGGGTGTAGGTGGAGTAGGTGGTGTTGGAGCCGCCGGTGAGCTGGTTGAAGAGCAGCTCGGGGCGGGCGTCGGCGAGGGTGACCTTCACCTTGTCCAGGGGGAGGTCGAGCTCCTCCGCGACGATCATGGCGCTGGAGGTGGTGACGCCCTGGCCGACCTCGGCGCGGGGCAGGGCGAAGTGGGCCGTGCCGTCGGTGTCGATCCGGATGGTGATGAGGTTGCTGGTGGGCAGGGCGGCGAGGGTGAGCAGCTCGTTGAGGTCGAGGAGTTCGGCCGGTCCCGGCAGCGAGGGGATGAGCGCCGGCGCCGCGGCGGCGGCCTGCCGCGGGGCGAGGGCCTCGGCGCCGAGCTGGGCGGCGACGGTGAGGGTGGGGGCGGCCAGGACGTACCCGAGGAACCGCCGCCGTCCGATGCCGCGTTCGCCGGGGCTCCCGTCCCCGGTGCCGCTCGTGTGGTGCTCGTCCCGCGCGGGGTGCCGCCTCGCCATTCGGTGTGCCTTTCGCCAGGAACCCGGCCTGCTACTGCCGAGTATTCTCAGTGGCGACGATCATCGCTCATGTGCGCGACCTACGGGAGCCGTTCGGACGTGGACGTCTCGCGAAGACGTCGCGCGAGGGGGTCGTGCGGGGCCCCTGGGGCCGCGCACGTGGCGTCATGGCGCCGTCGTAGGGTCCCGTCCATGACCGAAGCCGCGCACGTCACCGCCACCCGCCGCTCCTACGACACCGTCGCCGCCGACTACGAGCGGCTGCTCGCCGGACAGTTGGCGACGACGCCACTGGACCGGGCGATGCTCGCCGCCTTCGTGGAGAAGGTGGGGGCGGCGGACGGGCCGCGCACGATCGGCGACCTGGGGTGCGGGACGGGACGGGTGACCTCCCACCTGCGGGACGCCGGCGCAGACGTCTTCGGCGTGGACCTGTCGCCCGGAATGATCGCGGTCGCCCGGGACGCCCACCCGGGGCTGCGCTTCGAGGTGGGGTCCATGACCGGACTCGACCTGCCCGACGCGTCGCTCGGCGGGGTCCTCTCCTGGTACTCGACGGTGCACATGCCCGCGGACGAACTCGCCGCCTCCTTCGCCGAGTTCCACCGGGTCCTCGCGCCCGGCGGGTACGCGCTGGTCGCCTTCAAGGTGGGCGACGAGCGGGTGCGGCTGGAGCGGGCGTACGGGCACGAGGTCGCCCTCGACGTGTACCGCTGGTCACCCGACCGAATCGCGGGCCTGCTGGGCGCGGCGGGCCTGGTCGAGTCGGCCCGTCTTGTGCGGGAGCCGGACGCCGGGGAGAAGACGCCGCAGGCCTTCCTGCTTGCGCGCAGGCCGCACGCCTGAGCCGGAACTGGCGACGGAGCGCGACCGCGGGCCCGAGCCGAGGCGCACGCCCCGCTCCCGCCGCGCGGCCGAGCCGGATCGAGGCAGGGCCCCCCGGCTCCGCAGGCGGGCCCTGGGCCGCAGGCGGGCGCCCGAGCGGAGCTGGGCGTGGGAGACGCGGGCGCGCTGGCCGCCGCCCGCGATCAGGGCGTTGACCGAGGCCATCGGGTCCCCACCGACCGACTTGGCGAGGAGCGCGCCGAGCAGCAGCGGGCCGAGGGCCACCGCGAGGGCCGTGCCGGTGGCGGTGACGTGCTGGAGGCGGCGGGTGCGCCGGGCGTCGAAGGTCATGGCCCCAGTCCATCAGCGGGCGGCGGTCGCCGGATCGGTCGCCGTACTCAGCTGCCCGTACCGCGCTACTCAGATGTGACCGGGCACGGGTCCCCCGGGGCTCCCGTACCGGCTCCGCTTCGGCGATCCTCGGGAGGGCGAACGCGCTGGGGCGTTCCCGGGGACGCAGGGAGGCGGGGCGACCGTGACGACGGAGACGCAGGAGACGGGGCCGGCCGTGCTGGTCGTGCAGCACGAGGCGGACGCCGGTCCCGGCCTGGTCGGCGAGCACCTCGTACGGACCGGGCTCCGGCTCGACGTGGTCCGCGCCTGGAAGGGCGAGCCGCTCCCGGAGACCCTCGACGGCCACGCGGGGCTCCTCGTCCTCGGCGGGTCCGTCAACTGCGAGGAGGACGAGGCCGCGCCGTGGCTCCCCCGGGTCCGTACGCTCGTCCGCGAGGCCGTGGCCGGGGAGGTCCCGCTGCTCGGGATATGCCTGGGCGGCCAGATCGTCGCCCACGCCCTGGGCGGTTCGGTGGCCCGGCGGGCCCAGGGCCCCGAGGTGGGGGCCGTCCCCCTGCGGAGGCTGCCGCGCGCCGAGGGCGATCCGGTGCTCGGCGGAGTGCCGGAGGGCGCCCCGGCGGCGCAGTGGCACTGGGACGAGGTGGACCGCCTCCCGGCCGGGGCCGTACCGCTGCTGACCGGGGACGACTGCCCGTACCAGGCGTTCCGTGCGGGGAGCGTGGGCTGGGCCCTGCAGTTCCATCCCGAGGCGGGCGCGGACACGCTCACGGCCTGGGCGGCCGCCGACGACGAGCACCTCCGCTCGGCGGGCATCGACCCGGCGGCCACGGTCGCGTCGGTACGGGAGGCGGAGGCGGAGCTCCGTACGGTCTGGGGCGCGGTGTCCGAGGCCTGGGGCGCCGTCGTCCGCGCCCGCACCCACGCGCGCGTACCCGGCGCGTACGGTACGAGGACACGCACGTGAACGAAGGAGCTTCGCCGCCATGGCCGACTACCGGATCGAGACCGTCCGCACCGGGTACCGGAACTGGACCGCCCGCAACGACCGGGGCGCGGAGGTCCGGATGGCCGCCGCCGACGACGCGGACGCCCAGCCGTCGTTCACCCCGGTCGAGTTGCTGCTCGCGGCGATGGGCGGCTGCGGCGGCCTCGTCATCGACCGGACGGCCCGGGCCGTGGACCACGACGACCTGAGGATCGTGGTGGAGTCGGTGTCGGGGCCGGAGGACGACGGCCGCCTGGGCCGGATCCGGGTGAGCTACGAGTTCGACCTGCCGGACAACAACCCGAAGGCGGCCGAGGTGTTCGCCCGCGGGGTGCGTCTGACGCACGAGAAGTTCTGCACGGTCAGCCGGACCGTGGAGCACGGCGCGCGCGTGGAGGCGATCCTGCCGGACGGCACGGTCGGCTTCGAGGGCTGACGGGCAGCGGGGGCCTCACTCCTCGATCGCGCCGCCGATCCGGCGCAGATGGCGGCGGAAGGTGTACGAGGGGTCCTCGGCGCGGCCCGCGAGGTACGCGTCGAACCGGGTCTGGGTGCGCAGGGTCTCCCCCGCCCTGATCCGGCGGGCCTGCTCCCGCTCGGTACGGAAGAGGGCCCGGGCGGCCTCCAGGACCGCGTCGGCGCGGTCGGCCGCCACGAAGACCACGCCGTCGTCGTCGCCGAACACCACGTCGGCGGCGGTCACCTCGTGGTCGCCGAACCGCGCGGTGGTCAGCGCGTCCGGGTCCCGGTCGTCGAGGCGCACGGGGCCGGGCGCGTGGCGTCCGTACGAGAAGACGGGCAGTCCGATCTCCACCAGGTCCGGGGTGTCCCGGTGCAGCCCCCAGACGACGACTCCGGCGACGCCCTCCGCCTCGGCCTCCAGGACGGCGAGGTCGCCGATGCAGGCCTCGTCGCGTCGGCCGGCGTTGTCGATGACCAGGACGTCGCCGGACGCGGCCCGCGCGAAGGCCTCAAGGAAGACGTCGACGCTTCCGTAGTGGCGGGCGGGCAGCACCCGCCCGGCGACGCGCTGTCCGGGGACGACGGGCAGGATCCCGGCGGGCGCGGCCCGCAGCGGTTCCCCGAGCCGTACACAGGCGTCGGCGATCAACGGCGTGGAGAGCTCGGCGAATTCCTTCAGCATGGGCGTTCCGATCCGTCCGTGGCGGGTGCGGTGGTGCGGTGTGCTGAGCGCGATGCTAGTGCTCCGGCGGCAGGGGGAGTGGTCGCGTGCGCAGCGGTGCGCGTGCCCTGGTAACGCGCGGGTGTGGTGCCGACATGGCGGGTGAAGTGCCGGTTCAGGTGGGCCTGGTCGTGCAGTCCGACGGCCGTGGCGACCTCGGCGGGTCGGTGGCCTTCGAGGAGGAGGCGGCGCGCGCGTTCGATGCGCCTGCCGGTGAGGTAGGCGTGTGGCGGAAGACCGTAGGTCTGTTTGAAGCAGCGGATCAGGTGGGTGGGGTGGGCATGGAGGGTGGCCGCGGCTTCGTGCAGGGAGAGGCCGGCGCGGATCCGTGCATCCAGTAGTTCTCGCAGCTGGGCGGCGAGCCGGTTCGCCTCACGTCCTGGTGCGCGGGGCTGGAGCGCCGCGAGGTGGAAGGTGAGCCGCTCTCGGATGAACGCGAGGCGGGACTCGGCTTCGAACGCGTCTCCGGCATGAACGAGCGCGGTGTGCAGTCGGTCGATCCGGCGGCGCAACAGCCCATCGCTGAGGACCGGGGTGTCCGCCGCGCGGCCGGCCAGACGCTGCGGGAGTACGGAGTCGTCGAGGTAGAGGTTGCGCTTGCGGAACCCGGACTCGGTGACGGTCCGGCCGTCATGGGGAACGCCGGGCGGCAGCAGCAGGACGCCGGAGCTACCGGTCGCCCCATGGCGGCGACGGTCGAGCGCGAAGTCCACCGCGCCGTCGTCGAGGATCATCAGGTCCCACGTGTCGTGGGTGTGGGCCGGGTAGGCGTGGTCGGTGAAGTGGGCGTGGAAGACCTCGGTGATCCCGGGAACCGGCGGCCTCCAGGCGCTGATGGACGTGCGGGGGCGGTCAGAGGCCATGCCAGGAACGTACAAGACCGGCGGAGCGGGGGCGCGGCAGGCTCGTCACACCGGCGGGAGGGCCTCGGAGGGCCCTTCCGGTAGCCGGCCTTGAGGAGGGATGCCGTATGTCCACGTCAGCTGTTGCCGTCAACCTCGCCGACAAGCTCTCGCAGTTCAGCGAACTGTGGTCGCAGAAGAAGGTGGCGGTGCTCAACGACTACGAGGTCAAGCTGGCCAAGCTGGAGGGGGAGTTCGTCTGGCACACCCACGAGGACACCGACGAACTGATCCTGGTCATCGGCGGACGGCTCACGATCCAGTTCAGGGACGGCGACGTGGTGGTGGACCCCGGTGAGCTGTTCGTGGTTCCCCGCGGGGTCGAGCACCGCACCGTGGCGGACGAGGAGACCGCGATCCTGCTGCTGGAACCGGCGGGAACGATGAACACCGGTGACGCGGGCGGCCCGATGACCAGGGCGGCCGAGACCCTCGACTGAGGGTGCGGCGCCGGGGCCGCGGCCGGCAGGGTGGTGGACGTCTGGATGGCGGGCTCCTGGACGTCCCCGCCCGGCTCGCCGTACACGGGATGCACGGGATGCATGGGGAGCCCGGAAGCGGGCAGCCGCCCGGTGTGACCCCACGAGGCGAGCGCGGGACGGGACGGCACTCCGTCACCGTCGGCAGGCCGGAGAAGGTGCTCTTCGCGGAGGACGGCATCACCAAGGCCGACCTGGCCGCGTACTACCGCACGGTGGCCCCGCGGATGCTGCCGCAGCTGCGCGGCCGGCCCCTGATGCTGGAGCGGCACCCGGACGGCACCGGCGGCCAGGGTTTCCTCCAGAAGGAGATCCCCGCGCACTTCCCGGACTGGGTCCACCGCGCCGAACTGCCGAAGGAGGGCGGCACCGTCACGTACGTCCTGTGCCAGGACACGGCCACCCTGGTCCTCCTCGCCGACCAGGCCTGCGTCACCCTCCACCGGTGGCTCTCCCGGGCCGACCGGCCCGACCACCCCGACCGGCTGGTCTTCGACCTCGACCCGCCCGACGACGACTTCTCCCGGGTGCGGGAGGCCGCGCGGTGGCTCCACGGGCTGCTCGACGAGCTGGAACTGCCCTCCCTGGCGATGACCACCGGCTCGCGCGGCCTGCACGTCCTCGTCCCGCTCGACCGGCGCGCGCCCTTCGACGACGTACGGGCCTTCGCCTCCGACGTCGCCGCCGTCCTCGCCGGCCGTCACCCCGACCGGCTCACCACCGAGGCGCGGAAGAAGGCCAGGGCGGGGCGGCTGTATCTGGACGTCCAGCGCAACGGCTACGGGCAGACCGCCGTCGCGCCCTACGCGGTACGGGCCCGCCCCGGTGCGCCCGTCGCGGCCCCGCTCACCTGGGACGACGTGGAGGATCCGGACCTCGGCGCCCGCCGGTGGAGCCTCGCCGACGCGGACCTGCTCCGCAAGGAGAACCCCTGGAGCCCGGCCCCGCGGCCCCGCTCGCTCAAGGCGGCCGCGGACCGCCTCCGCCGGCTCGGCCCCTGAGCGGCACGGGCCCCGACACCCGAGGAGGTGGCCATGACCGCCCGGCAGACGCTGGCGACGTACCGTCGCAGGCGCGACTTCTCCAGGACGACCGAGCCGAAGGGCGGCGGCCGCGGCAGGACGGGCGACCGGCCCTGCTTCGTCGTGCAGATCCACGACGCGACCGCCATGCACTTCGACTTCCGGCTCGAAGTGGACGGTGTGCTGAAGTCCTGGGCGGTCCCGAAGGGCCCGTCCACCGACCCGCACGACCGGCGGCTCGCGATGCCGACCGAGGACCATCCGCTGGAGTACCGGGATTTCGAAGGGGTGATCGCGGCCGGGGAGTACGGAGCGGGAACCGTGATCGTCTGGGACGAGGGCACGTACCGCGACCTGTCCACCGACCGCCACGGCGACGCCCTGCCGCTGGGCGAGGCCCTGGAGCGGGGCCACGCCTCGTTCTGGCTCGACGGCCGGAAGCTGCACGGCGGGTACTCCCTCACCCGCATCCGCACGGGCGACGACGGGGACCGGGAGGCGTGGCTGCTCGTCAAGCACGACGACGAGCGGGCCGCCCCCGACGGCACCCCGGACCCGAGGCGGGCCCGCTCGGCCCGCAGCGGCCACACGCTCGGCCAGACCGCCGCGACCGGGGACGAGGCCTCCTGAGCGATCCCCGGTCTACCCGACCGTGACGCGGGCCAGGGCCCAGGAGGTGTGGTCGAAGGAGGTCTTGTTGTTGGCGTCGGTGACCTCCAGGCGCAGGACGCGGACGCCCCGGACGTCGACGTCCACCGGCACGGGGCCGGTGGCGGCCGTCAGGGTGGGGGTGGTGAGGAGGATCCGGTCGTCCCCGTAGACGGTGGCGCGGGTGGCTCCGGCCGAGCTCTGGCGGGCCGAGAAGTCGTCGATGCCGACGAGGGCGGTGAACCGGTTGCCGACGCCGCCGAGGTGGAAGGCGATGTCGCTGTACGCGTGGACGCCGAGGCCCTTGGCGTAGGTGGTGCCGCCGAAGGCGATGGGGGTGCCGTCCCCGGCGGCGTTCTTCCCGTTGGAGGTGTCGCGTTCGACGGGCCCCCAGCCGTTGACGGCGCGGATCCAGGGCAGGTCGGAGAGGTAGCTGTCCCGGACGGGCGGCGGGGGCGGGGTGGTGACGGTGCCGTCCGCGGTGTACCGCACGGGGCCGCCGGGGGCGAGGCCGGTGCCCTCGGCGGTCAGCGTCCACGGGGTGGCCGTCGGGGCGTCGGCGGGCGGGGTGACCTGCCAGGTGGCGGCGAGCCGCGCGCCGGGGGCGAGCTGGGCGGCGGCGGTGGCCGTGGTGGCGCGTACGGTCCAGCCGGCGGGGGCGCGCAGGGTGAGGGCGGCGGAACTCCAGGCCCTGGAGGAGCCGTTGGCGAGCGTGGTGGTCGCGGTGAACGGCTGCCCCGGCACCGCGAGCGACGGCACCGCCAGCGTGGCGCCGAAGGCGGCCCGCGGGTACGGGTCCTGCCAGGAGGAGCGCATCAGGGCGACGAGCTCGGCGGCCCGGGCGGGGTGGCGGGCGGCGAGGTCGGAGGTCTCGCCGAGGTCGGTGGCGAGGTCGTACAGCTCGACCTGCCACTGGTCGTCGGGCAGGGCGTGGTCGCGTACGGGGGCGAACCTGACCGCCTTCCACTGATCCTTGCGGAGCGCCTCGGCGAGCCAGGTGGAGCGCTGCTTGTCCTGGGCGTCGGCGCGGGAGGTGACGCCCCGCTCGTCGCGGAACCAGTACAGGTGGTCGTGGCGGGCGACGGCCGCTCCCCCGCCGGTCAGGAGGGGCGCGGCGGACAGTCCGTCGACGTCCGACGGGGCGGGCGCGCCGCCGAGTTCGGCGAGGGTGGGGAGGAGGTCGGTGAGCGGGGTGGGGCGGTCGCTGGTGCCGGGCGTGACGCGGCCCGGGCCCCAGGCGACGAGGGGAACGCGAACGCCGCCCTCGTAGAGGTTCCGCTTGTACCCGCGCAGCGGCCCGTTGGCGTCGAACAGGTCGGGGTTGACCCCGCCCTCCTCGTGGGGGCCGTTGTCGCTGGTGACGAGGAGGACGGTGTCGTCCTCCAGGCCGAGGGCGCGGAGCCGGTCGACGACGTCGCCGACGAGGGAGTCGAAGAGGCTCACCTGTGCGGCGTGCCCCTTGTTGGCCGCGGTCCAGCTGCGTGAGGCGTAGGCGCCGGTGTCGGGTATGTCGCTGGGGGCGTGCGGGACGGTCGGGGTGAGCAGGAGGAGGAACGGTTCGGCGGCGTGCCGGTCGAGGAAGTCGAGCGCCCGCTGCCGCAGCAGGTCCGGTGCGTACACGCCCCGGGCGCCGTTCTCGTTCGCGGGGATCGGTTCCTTGACGCCGTTGTGCCACAGGTACGTCGGGTAGTACTGGTGGGCGTGGGTGTGGTCGATGTAGCCGTGGAACTCCTCGAAGCCGCGGGCGTTGGGGTGGCTGTCCTGGCCGGCGCTCTCCGGCCCGAAGCCCCACTTCCCGATGACGCCGGTGCGATAGCCGCGGGCCCTGAGCACCTCGGCGAAGGTGGTGTCGGAGGCGGTGAGGGAGCCCTGCGCCCCGGACGGGTTGGCGCGCACGGTCGCGTGACCGGTGTGCAGGCCGGTGAGGAGCGAGCAGCGGGAGGGGGCGCAGACGGCCGCCGCCGCGTACGCGTCCGTGAACCGCAGTCCCTCGGCGGCGAGTCCGTCGAGGCGCGGGGTGGCGATGAGCTTCTGGCCGTACGCGCCGAGCTCCCCGTACCCGAGGTCGTCGGCGAGGACGACGACCAGGTTCGGCGGGCGGGTGGTGTCCTCCGGCACCGCCGCCGCTGCCTGTGCCACCGCGGTCCCGGCGGCGCCGGTCGCGGGCAGGGCCCCGAGGCCGAGCGTGGCGGCGGACCCGGCGAGGAAGCGGCGGCGGCTGGACATGTCGGGGCTCCTTGGGGAGGCTGCGGGGGCGAGGAACGACGTCGTCCGAACAGCGGGCCCCGGTACGGGCCTTGGACGTCAGTCGATCATCGGCGCAGCCGCCCCGCGGGACCATGCACGGCGCGTGAAGAACGTGTGACACGGTCCCGGGGCAGCCGCCCCGCTCAGTCGAGCCAGAGCTCGCGGACCCGCCGCACGGGGTCCGCGACGACCCGGGGCTCCGCGTCCCAGATCTTCGTGGCGCGCTCCGTGGAGGTGTAGCGCGGCCAGTCGGCGCCGGGGTCCTGGTCGGTGACGAAGGCGACCCAGGCCCGGTGCATGCCGTCGGCGAGCGCGCGCGGCGGCGCGTCCCCGGCGACGGCCGCGACGCCCTCGGCGTCGAGGAGGTCGAAGGCGAAGGGCAGGTCAAGGCAGTGGAAGGCGAGGCCGAGGGCGGGCGACCGCCAGCGGAACTCGTAGAACCAGGTGGGCCGTTCCCGCGCGGCGCGGGCGTCGGCGACGGCGAGGTTCGGGGCGCGGAAGACGGTGTCCGTCAGGGCCTGGCCGAAGTACCGCTCCTCGCCGCCCGCCGCGTACGCCTCGGCGAAGGCCCCGGCCCTGGCCGGGTCGAGGCCGAGCCCGCCGAGGAGGACGGGCAGCGGCGGGCCGTCCGGGCCGGGCGCGGGGAACATCGAGAACTCGTCCTCGGTGAAGCCGAGCATCAGCGGCACGTCGGCGCCCGCCTCGCCGGTCGTCAGGGCGTCGAGCACGGGTACGGGGATCAGCTCGCCGTCGGCGAAGGGGGCGAGGGCCAGCATCGGCGCCAGGCCCTCGCGGTCGGGTCCGGGCTCGCCCAGGCGGTCCTGGAGGTCGAGGAGCTCGTCGTCGGTCAGGTCGCGCAGGGCGGCGACGGTCGCCGGGACGCCGGTGCGGGAGGTGAACAGCCGGGCCGCGGCACGGGCGACCTCGGGCCCGTCGGGCCGCATGACGGCACCGGAGACGGAGAGCGCACCCCGGAAGAGCCCCCGCGCCGAGGGGACGGCGAGCAGGGTCTGCACGGCGCCGCCGCCCGCCGACTGGCCGGCGATGGTGACCTTGGCGGGGTCGCCGCCGAAGGCGGCGATGTTGTCCCGCACCCACTCCAGGGCCGCGATCCAGTCCCGTACGCCCCGGTTGTCGGGCGCGCCCTCCAGGTGCAGGAAGCCCTCGATGCCGAGGCGGTAGCCGACCGAGACGAGCACGATCCCGTCCCGGTTGAACGCGGCCCCGTCGTACCAGGGGCTGGCGGCCGACCCCGCCACGTAACCCCCGCCGTGGATCCAGACCAGGACCGGCAGCCCGGCCTCCGGGTCCGCATCCGGCGTGAACACGTTCAGGTTCAGCACCCCGGCACCCGGGACCGACGGCTCGGGAATCGTCGTGACCTCGGCGAACGGACGCCGCTGCGCCGTCGGCCCGTACGCCGTCGCGTCCAGCGGCTCCGACCACGCCTCCGGCGGCACCGGAGCGGCGAACCGGAGCTCGCCCACCGGCGGCTGCGCGTACGGGATGCCGAGGAAGCGCAGACTGCCGTCCGCACGGCGCTCGCCGCGCACGGGTCCTCGGGCGGTGGTGACGACGGTGCTCATGGGTGCTGCTCCTTCTGCGCGGGCACACGGGGCCGGGAAGGAGCCTGTCACCGTCACTTACACGTGTCAACACCGGGGGCGGGCGGCCCCGGCCCTTGGACCGGAGCCGTAGGGAGAGGGGCGTCTACTCGAAGGCCGCTGCCGCCTCCTTCAGGGCCGCCGCCACCGTGTCCGGGGCGTCGGGGCCCGGGGCGCCCGGACGGTAGGTGACCGAGTGGAGGCGGCCCGTGTAGCGGAAGGAGCGGTGACGTTCGTAGAGGGGCCAGGAGACCGGGGACTTGCGGTCGATGCCGACGCTGATGCCCTGGAAGGGGGCCATGCCGATGAGCTGGTGGACGCTGTCCGGCGTGGCGCGGTGTTCGCCGTCGACGGTGACGGTGAAGCGCCAGCGGAGGCCCTCCTCGGCCGTCGCGGTGAGGAGGATCGCGTGGGGGCCGGGGGCGAGGGGGCCCGCGTCGGTCTCGTGGAGGTCGCCGTACTCGTTGTACGCGAAGGCCAGCCGGTCGTTCTCGACGTACAGGCTGTAGCCGCCGCCCTGGTCACCGTGCGAGACGAGGACGCCCTCGCCGCTCTCCTCGACGGCCACGGCGATCTCGAAGGAGCGCAGGGAGACGAGCCGTGAGGAGCGGTAGCGCTCCAGTTCCGGGGTGCCGGGGAGCAGGGTGAGGGGGCGGGTCAGGCGCTCCTCGGCGGGGTTGCGGCGGGCGAGGGCGCCGGTGTGGTCGGGGAGCGGGAAGACGCCGTTGCGCCAGGCGGCCTCCTCCCAGGCGGCCGAGAGCTCCTTGACGAGCTCGGGGTTCTCGGCGGCGAGGTCGTGGATCTCGGTGGGGTCGGTCCTGATGTCGTAGAGGGCCCATTCGGCGTCGTCGTAGGGCGCTCCGGGCTCGTGCAGGGTCACGAGTTTGTGGCCGTCGCGGTAGTGGCTGCGGTTGCCGGACATCTCGCAGTACTGCTCGGGGTGGGTGGAGTCGTGGGCGGGGTCCGCGAGGACGGGTGCGAAGCTCGTGCCGTCCAGCTCCTGGAGCGGTGTGCCCCGGCGGGTCTCGGGGCGGGTGAGGCCGGCGAGTTCGAGGAGGGTCGGGGCGATGTCGGTGACGTACTGGTACTGGGGCCGGTGCCCGCCGGTGAGCCGGCCGTCCCTGACGCCCGCGGGCCAGGAGAGGACGAAGGGGACGCGGACGCCGCCCGCGTAGGTGTCGCCCTTGTAGAGGCGGAAGGGGGTGTTGGAGGCCATGCCCCAGCCCCGGGGGTAGTGGACGAGGCTGCGGGGGCCGCCGATGAGGTCGTGGTCGCGGTCGACGTCCGGGTTCCAGTCGCCGGGCAGGCCCGGGTGGTGGACGAAGCGGCTGAAGTAGGAGCGGGTGCCTTCGAGGCCGCCCTCGCCGGTGCCGCCGTTGTCGGAGGTGAAGACGACGATGGTGTTGTCGAGTTCGCCGAGCGCGGCGAGGGTGTCGGTGAGCCGGCCGAGGTTCTGGTCGATGTTGTCGACGAGGGCGGCGTACACCTCCATGTAGCGGGCGTAGAGCCGCTGCTGATCCTCCGTCAGGGAGTCCCAAGCGGGGACGTCGAGTCCGGTCTCGCTGTTGCGGGCGGGGAGTTCGGTGCCGGGCGGGAAGAGTCCGGCGGCGATCTGTGCGGCGAAGCGCCGCTCGCGCAGGGCGTCCCAGCCCTCGTCGTAGCGGCCGCGGTGGCGGGCGATGTCCTCGGCCTTGGCCTGGAGGGGGCCGTGGACGGCGTTGTGCGCGAGGTACAGGAAGAAGGGCTTGTCGGGGTCGTGGGCACGCAGCGACTTCACCATGGAGATCGCCTGGTCGGTGATGTCGTCGGTGTAGTAGTAGTCGTCGGGGAACTCGTCGATGTCGAGGGGGCTGTTGTCCCGGACGAGCTGGTGCGGGTGGAAGAGGCTGGTGAGGCCCTCCAGGACGCCGTAGTACTGGTCGAAGCCCTTCTGCAGGGGCCAGTTGCCCCGGTGGTCGGCGGCGTTGGAGGCGGAGTCGCGGACGAGGTGCCACTTGCCGACGGCGTACGTGGCGTAGCCGGCGTCGTGGAGGAGTTCGGCGAGGGTGGGGATGTCCTCGGCGACCTCCATGCCGTAGCCGGGGAAGCCGGGGTCGAAGTTGGCGACCATGCCGTAGCCGACGCGGTGCGGGTTGAGGCCGGTGAGCAGGGCGGCGCGGGCCGGGGAGCAGAGCGGCATGGTGTGGTAGTTGCCGAGCCGCACTCCCCCGTCGGCGAGGCCGTCGAGGACCGGGGTGGGGATCTCGGAGCCGAAGGGGCCGATGTCGCTGAAGCCCATGTCGTCGACGAGGACGACGACGATGTTGGGGGCCTTGGCGGGCGGGGTGGTACGGGTCGGCCAGGCGGGCTCGGACTCGGCGAAGGTCCGGCCGACACGGCCGGCGAAGCCTTCGTAGGGGTCGCGTCGGGGGGCGGTGCTCATGCGGGGGTGGTTCCTTCCGGAAGGGCGAGCGAGCGGGCGACGCGGAAGCCGCCGTGGCCGGTCGAGGAGTCGGGGGTGTTGTGGGAGCGGGCGGCGACCCGGTAGCGGTTGCAGTAGGAGGCGTGGCAGAGGTGGGAGCCGCCGCGGATGACGCGTTCGCGGCCCTCCTCGTCCCAGGGGTCGGCGCACCACTCCCAGACGTTGCCGGAGGTGTTGTGGAGGCCGTACCCGTTGGGTTCGTACGCCGTGACGGGGACGGTGCCGACCCGGCCGCCGGGGCGTTCCGAGACGTGCGGGAAGGTGCCGATCCAGGTGTTGCACATCTCGCGGCCGTCGGGGGTGAAGTCGTCGCCCCAGGGGTAGCGGGCGCCGTCGAGGCCGCCGCGGGCCGCGTACTCCCACTCGGCCTCGGTGGGCAGCCGGACTCCGGCCCAGGCGCAGTAGGCGAGGGCGTCGTCGTGGGAGATGTGGACGACGGGGTGGTCGGCGCGGTCCTCGACGCCGGAGCCGGGGCCCTCCGGGCTGTGCCAGGCGGCCCCGGAGACGCCGAGCCACCAGGGGGCCTGCGGGACCCGGCCGAGGACGTGGCGCTCGGCGGCCGGGTGGAGCCGGAGGTGGAAGACGAAGGAGGAGCCGAAGCGTTCGGCGTCGGTGCGGTACCCGGTGGCCTCGACGAACTCGGCGTAGCGGGCGTTGGTGACGGCGGTGGCGTCGATCGCGAAGGGGGCGACGGTGACCTCCCGTACGGGTCCCTCGTGGTCGGCGGGGTAGCCCTCGCCGAAGGAGTCGCCCATGCGGAAGGTGCCTCCGGGCAGCTCGAGGAGGGAGTGGGCGGGCGGGGCTTTCCGTACGGTCGGCAGCGGAAGGAGTGCGGAGGCCGCCGGCTGGTGTCCGGTGCAGCCGCGTCCGGGGGTGCAGCAGGCGCTCATGCGGACACCGCCTCGGCCACGACGCGTACGGGTACGGGTTCGGGCGCGGCGGCGAGCAGCGCCCGGGTGTACGGGTCGCGGGGGCGTTCGCACAGCTCGTCGGCGTCGCCGGTCTCCACGATCCTGCCGCCGTGCATGACGGCGATGCGGTGGCTGACCTGGCGGACGACGGCCAGGTCGTGGGCGATGAAGACGAGGGCGAGGCCCAGGTCGCGCTGGAGGTCGGTGAGCAGGCCGACGATCTGGGCCTGGACGGAGACGTCGAGGGCCGAGACGGGTTCGTCGCAGATGAGGACGGCCGGTTCGGGGGCGAGGGCACGGGCGATGCCGACGCGCTGGCGCTGGCCGCCGGAGAAGGCGCGCGGGTGGCGGTCGGCGGCGGCCGGGTCGAGGCCGACGAGGCGGAGGAGCTCCGCGACGCGGTCGGCCCGCTCGCCGGGGGCGCCGATGCCGAAGGCGCGCAGCGGTTCGGCGACGATCTCGCCGACGGTCATGCGGGGGTTGAGGGAGGCGTAGGGGTCCTGGAAGACCATCTGGACGCGGCGGCGTACGGCGTGCAGTTCGGCGCGGCCGGGTCGGGTGACGTCCCGGCCGTCGAGGAGGAGGCGGCCGCCGTCGGCGGGATGGGCGTGGGCGAGGACCCGGGCGAGGGTGGACTTGCCGGAGCCGGACTCGCCGACGATGCCGAGGGTCTCGCCCGCCGCGAGGGTGAGCGAGACGCCGTCGAGGGCGGTGAAGCGGCGCCGGCGGCTGCCGTACGTCTTGCTGAGCGATTCGGCGGCGAGGACGACGGCGCCGGGCGCGGGGCGGTCGATCCGGGCGGGCGGCGGGGGCGGCGGGAGCGGGGGTTCGGTGTCGTCGGCGTGTGCGGCTCGCTCGACGACGGGCAGGCAGGCGACGCGTACGGTGCCGGTGACCGCGGTGAGCGGGGGCGCGGCCGTGTGGCAGCGGTCCTCGGCGAGGGCGCAGCGGGCGGCGAAGGCGCAGCCGGTGAGCGGGAGGCTCAGGTCCGGTGGGGTGCCGGGGATGCCGGTGAGGCGGGTGCCGGAGGGGGCGGAGAGGCGGGGCACCGCGGCGAGGAGGCCGGCGGTGTACGGGTGGCGGGGTCGGGTGAGGACGTCGGCGGTGGGGCCGTCCTCGACGACGGTGCCGCCGTACATGACGAGGACGCGGTCGCAGGCGCGGGCGACGACGCCCATGTTGTGGGTGATGAGGACGAGCGCGGTGCCGGTGGTGCGGGTGAGTTCGCCGAGGAGGGTGAGGATCTGGTCCTGGACGGTGGCGTCGAGGGCGGTGGTGGGTTCGTCGGCGAGCAGGATGTCGGGTTCGCCGGCGAGGGCCATGGCGATGAGGACGCGCTGGCGCTGGCCGCCGGAGAACTGGTGCGGATGGTCGTCGAGGCGGCGTTCGGGGTCGGGGATGCCGACGAGGCGCAGGAGTTCGACGGCGCGGGCCCGACGCTCCGGTTTGTCGCGGCCGCCGTGGGCGCGGAGCACCTCGTCGAGGTGGCGGCCGACGGTGAGGACGGGGTTGAGGGCGGTCATCGGGTCCTGGAAGACCATCCCGATCCGGGCGCCGCGGACGGCCCGCAGCCGGTCCTCGCCGGCCGTGGCGAGGTCCTCGCCGTCGAGGCGTACGGCGCCGCCGCTGATCCGGCCGGTGCCGGGGAGCATGCGGAGCAGGGCGAGCGCGGTGGTGGACTTCCCGGAGCCGGACTCCCCGACGACGGCGAGGGTCTCGCCGCGCCGGAGGGTGAAGGAGACGTCCCGTACGGCGTGCAGGGTGCCGCCGTCCGGGGTGCTGAACTCCACGTCGAGGCCCTGGACTTCGAGGAGGGGCGGGGTGGTCATCGGCGGATCTCCCGGTTCAGCGCCTCGGCGGTCAGGGAGAGGCCGAGGACGAGCGCGGTCACGGTCACGAGCGGTCCTGCGGCGAAGTGCGGTGCCTGGGCGAGGTAGGGCATGGACTGGCTGAGGACGGCTCCGAGGGTGGGCTCGGGGGGCCGGACGCCGACGCCGAGGAAGCTCATGGCGCCTTCGATGAAGACGGCGACGGTGAGGGAGACGGCGATCTGGACGACGAGCGGGTCGGCGGCGTTGGGCAGGATGTGCCGGGTGAGGATCCGGCCCCCCGAGGTGCCGCCGACGCGGGCGGCCGTCACGTACTCCCGGCCGCGCTGGACGAGGATGCCGGTGCGCAGGAGGCGTCCGAAGACGGGGATCTCGGCGAGGGCGATGACGAGGATCACGGGCAGCCGGCCGGGGCCGAGGATCGCGGTCACGGCGAGCGCGAGGATCAGTCCGGGGAAGGCGAGGATCAGGTCGAAGGTCCGCTGGACGACGGTGTCGAGGAGCGGGTGCGCGGCCGCGGCGAGGGCGAGGAGGCAGCCGAGTGCGGCGCCGAGGGGCACGGCGGCGGCGATGATGCCGAGGTCCGCGCGGATGCCGTACAGGAGGCGCGCGAGGAGGTCGCGGCCGAGGTCGTCGGTGCCGAGCGGGTGCCCGGGGGCGCCGGGCCCGGCGAGCGCCAGGGCGCTCTGGTCGGTGGGGCCGTGTCCGGCGAGGAGCGGGGCGAGGAGTCCGGCGAGGACGACGGTGCCGACGAGGGCGAGGCCGGTGCGGCCGCGGGCGGTGGCGAGGGCGGCGAGGTAGGGGTGGCGGGGGCGGCGCGCACGGGGCGGCGCCTGCTGGAGGAGCGTGCTGGTGGTCATGGCGGTCACTCCCACCTGATCCGGGGGTCGAGCCAGGCGTGGACGAGGTCGGTGAGCAGCTGGACGAGGACGAAGACGGTGACGAGGAGGAGCAGGAGGTCCTGGACGACGGGGTAGTCGCGGCGTATCAGGGCCTGGTGGGCGAGCTGTCCGAGGCCGGGCCAGGCGAAGATCGCCTCGACGAGGACGGCGCCGCCGAGCAGGTTGCCGGTCTGCATGCCGAGGAGGGTGACGACGGGCGGGAGGGCGTTGGGCAGGGCGTGCCGCCAGAGCAGCCGTCGGGGGGCGATGCCGGCGGCGGTGGCGGTGCGGACGTAGTCCTCGGCGAGGGCGCGTTCGATGCCGTCCTTGAGGTAGCGGCCGAGGACGGCGGCGCTGGGCAGGGCGAGGCAGAGGGAGGGCAGCAGCAGGTACTGGACGCCGAGGTCGGGTGCGGTGAGGAGGGGGACGCGGCCGCCCGGGGGCAGGAGGCCGAGGAGTACGGAGAAGAGGAGGACGAGGAGGACGCCGGTGACGAAGGGCGGTACGGCGAGGGCACCGGTTGTGAGGATCCGTACGGTGCCGAGGACCCAGCGGTTGCGGGAGGTCGCGCCGAGGATGCCGAAGGCGGCGCCGAGGACGACCACGAACAGCAGGGCGCCGAGGGTGAGTTCGGCGGTGGCGCCGAGTCCGTCGCCGATGAGGTCGGCGGTCTGTCCGCCGATCGCGTAGGAGGGTCCGAGGTCGCCGGTGAGGAGGTCGCCGAGCCAGCTCGCGTACTGGGTGGGCAGCGGCGCGTCGAGGCCGAGGCGGGCCCGGATCGCGGCCTCGGCCTCGGGGCTCGCGTCGGGTCCGGCGAGGACGGCGGCGGGATCGCCGGGGACGAGCCGGAGGACGGCGAAGGCGAGGACGGAGGCGACGAGGAGGACGAGGAGGGCGGAGGGGAGTCTCCGCAGGAGGTAGCCGCGCACGTCAGCCCGCCAGGTAGGCGTCGTCGAGGTTGAGGTAGGAGAACTTGTTGAGGGTGACGCCGTGCAGCTTCTTCGCGGAGACCTGGACGGAGCCGCGGATGACGAGGTCGATGATGAACGCCTCGTCGAGGAGGGTGTCGGTGATCTGCCGGTGCAGCGCGTTGGCGCGGGCGCCGGTCTCGGGGGTGGTCCAGGCCTCGCGGACGACCTTGCTGTAGGCGGCGGAGCGGAACTTGGAGGTGTTCTTGGCCTCGTTGAAGGGGTAGGCGCTGACGGCGAGGGTGGCGGGCTGCACCTGGGCGAAGCCGTGGCCCATGGTCCACAGGGCGGGCATGGACTGGGAGATGAGCTTCTTCTGGGCGGTGGCCGGGTCGGTGGGCTGGAGGGTGACGTGGACGCCGATCTGCTGGAGGTCGTACTGGATCGCTTCGGCGACGGCGGTGTCGCCGGGCAGGCCCAGGTGGAGCAGCGGGAGGTCGAGCCGGGAGTGGCCGGCGGACTTGAGGAGTTCGCGGGCCTTGCCGGGGTCGTACGTGTAGTGGGTGCGGCCTGCCTCGCTGAAGGCGGGCGAGGACTTGGGCCAGGGGGTGGCGGACGCGAGGCCGTGGCCGCCGAGGACCTGCTTGAGGATGCGCTCGCGGTCGACGCCCTGGGCGAGGGCCTGCCGGACGGTCTTGTCGTTCAGGGGGGCGACCGTGGTGTTGACGCCGAGGTACAGGGCTCCGGCGCCGGTGGCGTACTCGCTGAGGGCGAGTTCGGGGGTGGCGGTGACGGTGGCGAGGTTGTTGCCGGGGACGTCGAAGGAGAGCTGGGACTGGCCGGTGCGGAGGGAGGAGAGCAGGGCGTCGGCCTGGGGCACGACGCGGAACTCGACGGCGTCCAGGTAGGGGCGGTCGGGCTGCCAGTACTTCTCGTTGCGGGTGAAGGAGAGGCCGGAGCCGGGGCTCCATCTGGTGAGCTTGAAGGGTCCGGTGCCGTTGAGCTTCTTGCCCGTGACGGCGTCCTCGACGCTGTTCCGGTCGGTGAGGATCATGAACTCGAAGAGGTCGAACAGGTTGTTCACCGGATGCGCGAGCTTGAGGACGAGCTCGTGGTCGCCGCGCTTCTCGAAGCCGGTGACGGCGGCGGCCGTGGCCCTCAGCTGGGAGGCGCGGACCGGGTTCTGAAGGTTCTTCACCGCGAAGATCACGTCGTCGGCGGTGAAGGGGCGCCCGTCGTGGTAGGTCACGCCGGTGCGCAGCTTGAGGGTGAGGGAGCGGCCGTCCTTGGCGTACTCCCAGGAGGTGGCGAGTTCGGGCTGCGGCTTCAGCCGGTCGTCGTAGCGGGTGAGGGTGTTGTAGACGAGCCGCTGCTGGAGGGACTGGCCGCTCTGGGCGAAGAGCAGGCTCGGCGTGAAGTCGGCGTTGATGGCGACCGTGAGGGTGCCCCCGCGCCTCGGCACCGCGGCGGCCTGGCCGGCCGGCGCCTCGGCCTCGGAGACCGCGGAGCGGCAGCCCGCGAGGCCGAGACCGAGCAGCAGGGTGCCGCCACCCGCGGCGCGCAGGGTGGTGCGCCGGGAGAGGGCGGTGGGCGTGGAGGGGTACAGCTCGGTCATCGATGCCTGCCTGTGAAGGAGAGTGTGAGGTCGCAGGGTGCGGGGTGCACGGATTCGTTCCGCTGCGGAAGGAAGAGGGCGCGCAGAGACGCCCGCGGGGCCGGCGAGGGCCCGCGGAAGGACACGGGGAGGACGCGCCGCCGCGCCGGATCGGCGCTGGGCGTCTCAGCGGGAGAAGTGCGAGGGGCCCGCGTGCGGCAGGGCCGGTGCGGGGGCGGCGAGGCCGGTACGGGTACCGGCGCCGGGATCAGGCGCGAACGGCACAGACCGCGCTGGCCTGTCGACAGAGGTCGACGTGCCTGCGGGAGATGAGGCGCATGTCCTGATTCACGGGAGCAATATGACAGCGGCTTCGTGGAGCGGTCAACTTCCCTTGACCGCATACCGAGACGGAATCAACCGGCGCCGCTCACCGACAGGAGCTCGTCGACGGTCTCAAAAGGCCTTCTGAACAGGGGATTCAGCAGGACCGTGCCCGCCGCGACGGGGAGAGTGGCCGGTCCGGCATGTGGACTGACGATGCGTTCGGGGTCGTCGCAGACGTGCGAGAGGTCGATCGCGGCCCCGCGGATCTCCTCCAGGTAGTCGGGTTCGAGGATGCTGGAGTGCTCGGTCACGACGACCAGATCGGGGTTGAGGACGTCGAGCAGGAGCGCGACGGCGCGTCCGACCGCACGGGCCCGTTCGCGCAGCAGCCGGTCGGCGCGCCGGTCACCGGCCGCGGCCGCGTCCACCACGAGGAAGGTGTCGGGCTCGGGCACGATGCCCCGGCGGACGGCGGTGGCCGCGAGGGCGGTGTTGGACGCGGTGGCCTCCAGGCAGCCGGAACGCCCGCACGGGCAGGGCGCGGTGGAGTCCGGTACGGGGAGGTGGGCGACGACCCCGGCGGCCGCGCCGGGTCCCTGGTGCACGACCCCGGCGAGGCCGACGGCCGCGTCGACGACATTGCCGACGAAGAGGTGGACCAGGCTGCGGCGGGCGGCGGGCCGGCCGAAGAGGATCTCCGACTGGGCGATGGAGCGGGCGTGGTTGTCCAGGCGTACGGTGCGGCCGCCGAGACCGCGGGCGAGTTCGGCGGCGAGCGGGCGGCGCTGCCAGCCCAGGGCGTCGTGACGGACCACCACCCCCTCGGCGGGGTCCACCCAGCCGCCGACGGCGGCGCCGACCCCCAGCAGGGGCCGGCCCCGTGTGTGGGCGTCGAGGAAGCCGCGCAGTTCACGGGCGATCGCGCCGGGCAGGGCGTCCGGCGCGATGCCGTCGTGCGGGTAGGTGCGCCGGGCGACCACCTGTCCGCGCAGATCGACGAGGGCGAACGTCGAGCCGGGGACGCCCAGGTGGACGCCGCCCGCGACGGGGCCGCCGGTGGCGCCGACGTGCAGGTCGACGGGGATCTGGGGCCTTCCCACTCCCCCGCCCCCGGCGAGTTCGGGCAGCTCGCGCAGGAGCCCGAGCCGGGTCAGGTCGGTGGCCTGGCGCGAGACGGCGGCGGGGCTGAGGCCGGAGAGCCGTGCGACGGCGCTGCGGGCGACCGGGCCGTGGTCGAGGACGGTCCTCAGCACGGTGGCTGCGTTGGCCTCGCGCCGGCCGTCGCCCGCCATGCGGGAGCCGTGCGGGGTGGTCGTCGTCATGGTCGCCTCTCTGGTCACTGTTGCGGTGCTGTGAAATCCCGGGGCCGCCGGACGCGGGCCCGCCGACCACTCGTTCGCCCCCGGCCGGGACTTCCGTACGGAGGGGAATCGTCGCTGGTCAACGGCGGTTCCGCCGAGTGCGCGGAGTCCGGAACCCGGCGCCGGGCAGGCGCCGATTCAACCATCGTGGGCGGCGGTTCGGTGCTCGGACGGCCGCTTGACGTGCGGCGGCGGCCGCTGCGAGTCTCCGGGACATGTTCGCGACCTCCTCCTGTCCCGCCGTCCGCGGCGCCTGATCCTCGCGACCCTCGCGCGGCGACCGGCCCACCGGTCCGACGGCCGCCCACGCACGCCTCGCACACCTCTGTCTCGTACGACTCACCGCCCCGGCCCCGCGTCACCCCCGACCCGGAGCCCGGCTCGTACCGCCCTCCTCGGACAGCTGTCAGCGCATTGCTTCCTCTCCGAGATTAATTCCTCCGGGACTTCCCGGACCGCCGAAAGGACCCCCTCATGTCGACCGCGACCACCCCCGTCACCGTCCAGAAGGTCGGCGGCCGCCTCGGCGCCGTCCTCTCCGGCGTCCGTCTCGGCGGCGACCTCCCCGCCGAGACCGTCGCCGAGATCCGCGCCGCACTCCTCGCGCACAAGGTCGTCTTCTTCCGGGGCCAGGACCACCTGGACGAGGAGGCCCACGAGGCCTTCGGCCGACTCCTCGGAACGCCCGTGGCCCACCCCACCGTGCCGTCGGCCGACGGCCGTTACTCCTTCCCCATCGACTCCGACCACGGCGGCCGGGCCAACCAGTGGCACAGCGACGTGACCTTCGTGCCGGCCTACCCCGCCTTCTCCATCCTGCGCGCGGTCGTCATCCCGCCCTACGGCGGCAACACCCTCTGGGCCAACACCGCGACGGCGTACGAGAAGCTCCCCGAGCCGCTGCGCACCCTGGCCGACGGTCTGCGGGCCGTGCACTCCAACGACTACGACTACGCGGCCCTGCGCCCCGGGGTCCTGCCGGAGCAGCTCCAGCGCTTCCGCGAGGTGTTCGCGTCGACGAAGTTCCTCACCGAGCACCCCGTCGTGCGGGTCCACCCGGAGACCGGCGAGCGGACCCTGCTCCTGGGCAACTTCGTCCAGCGGATCAGCGGTCTGACGGGCGCCGACTCCCGCGCCCTGCTCGACCTCTTCCAGGGTCACATCGAGCGCCCGGAGAACACGGTGCGCTGGCAGTGGCAGGTCGGTGACGTCGCCATCTGGGACAACCGCGCCACCCAGCACTACGGCGTGGACGACTCGGACGACCACGAGCGCAAGCTGCGCCGGGTGACCATCGACGGCGACGTGCCGGTCGGCGTGGACGGCCGCTCCTCGGTGCTGCTCGCGCCCGAGTCGGTGCCGGAGCCGGCGTTCGGCATCGCGTCCGGCGACTCGGCGGCACCGGCGGCGGGGTGATCCGGGTCCGCCCCGGGTGGCCGCACCCGGGGCGGAGGGCGCGCGGGCGTCAGGAGGACGGCGGCAGGGCGTAGTTCGTGAAGCCGCGCCAGTCGAGGACCACGCAGGGTTCGTCGCCGAGCACCCAGGCGTCGTGGCCCGGCTTGACCTCCATGTAGTCGTCCGCGCCGAACTCGGCCGTCTCCCCGTCGTTCATGACGACCTTCATGCGGCCGCTGACCACGTATCCGACGTGGTCAGCCTGACAGCTGTCGGTGCCGGCGATGGGCTTGACGTGCTTGGACCACTGCCAGCCCGGTTCGAAGACGGCGCGGCCGACCGCACCGCCGTCGCCGACGAGGAGGTCGAGCCTGCCCTTGCCGTCCTCAAAGGGACGCGTCTCGTCCGCTGAGTCGAAGGTCTTCCGTACGATGCCGGCCATCGCGCACTCCCGGCGGTGGGAAAGGTCCGGTCCCCGAGTCCACTTCCAGGCTACGCCCGGGGGCGGTTGCCGTCCTCACGCATACCGATACGAAGAGCCGTTCACCCTTGCATTGAATTTTTGTTGAACATTCCCTCCGTTTGGTGGATCCCTGCACATCCCCGACCCCTTTTCTGTGCACATCCCTTATCGGGCAGACCTACACATAAAGGCCAGATAAGCGCACAATGAAGCAGCGGCGCGATTGCCGCAAGTGCAGTCAGACGTGCATGACGCCAGAAGGAGGCGAGGTCGTATGTCTGACGTCTCTCACCGTCGTGGTGATATCGCAGGACACCCGGACGCGACGGAAATGCGGGAACGATATGCCCGTGTACTCCAGACCAGAGGTGTCACGGCGGTCGAAGAACTCGTGATCCTCGCCGGTGTCTACGCCGCGATCTCCCCGTGGGTGGTTCACTTCTCCGCCGCCATGCCGACCCTCGCCATCACGAACCTGGTCGTCGGCATCGCCCTCGCGGTCCTCGGCCTGTGCATGTCGATGGCCCCCGAGCGGTCGCAGGACCTGAACTTCGTCGTCCTGCTGCTCGGCGCATGGCTGATCATCGCTCCGTGGGTGGCCGCGCGGAACCCCGACACCGGCACGATCCTCAGCAATGTGATCACCGGTGCGTGCGTCTGCCTGTTCTCCCTCACGGCCGGCGGACTGCTCATGAGCAAGAGAAGGACGTGACCTGCTGATCGTCCGACTCCCGGACCTTCGCTGATCCTCTCCCGGAACGGCGGCATCTCCTCTCCCGGAGGTGCCGCCGTTCACCGCGTCCTGTGTGTGAACGGCAACTACCGGGTAACGAATTGACCCACGTGGTTTCAGCCACATAAGTTCTGCGTAAAGCTTGCTCCACAGGGACAGGCTCCCGCTCGCATACCCAGTCCTTGGGGGGACAAAGTGAACTGGTACCTCGACGTTCTCAAGAAGTACGCGGTGTTCAGCGGCCGTGCGCGCCGCAAGGAATTCTGGATGTTCTACCTGTTCAACGTCATCGCGGTGTTCGTCCTCGCGATCGTCGACAGCGTGATCGGCATCTACCCGGCGCTGACGGGAATCTACTTCCTGGCCGTCCTGCTGCCGTACCTGGGCGTGACCGTCCGCCGCCTGCACGACACCGGCCGCTCCGGCTGGTTCATCCTCATCGGCTTCATTCCCCTGGTCGGCGGCATCATCCTGATCGTCTTCCTCGCCACGGACGGCGAGCAGCACCAGAACGCGCACGGCCCGAACCCGAAGCTGGCCCCGGCCTACTGACGGTCCCGTCCGCCGCAGGACCCGCTCACGCACGCGGCCCCCGGAGTTCTCCTCCGGGGGCCGCACCCGTTTCCTGCCCAGTGCCGGTTCGGCGCGTTTCCCCGCGCCGCCTTGTGCAGGATGGCGCACGACCGGCCCCCACGGGCCCGCCTAGCCTCGCCGCAACAGCACGAACGAGGGGCGGTACCACCGGTGAACTGGCACATCCACGACTACCGCGAGAGCGATCTCGCCGCCGTCGTCCATCTGATCGACACCACCGCCGAGCTCGGGCAGGAGTCCGTCTTCTCGCTCGCCGAGTGCATCGGCGCCCTCACCAGCCGTCAGCCGGCCGTGGTCGCCGTGCACCAGGGCGCCCCCATCGGCGCGGCGCTCGCCTGTGTCTCCGGCGAGCGGGCCTGGGTCATGCGGATCGCGATCTCCTCGGCGTGGCGGGGCCGGGGGCTCGCCAGCGCCCTGCTCGTGGAGCTGGAGCGGCGGCTCGTCGCGGCCCGGGTCGGACGCATCGCCTACGTCCTGCCGGAGGAGGAACTCCTCGGCGAGGGCCTGCTGAACGCCGGGTACACGCGCCAGCCGGCCGTGGCGTACTTCGAGAAGGTGGAGCCGCTGCACGGCCCCGCCGCGGGTCTCCTCGACGACCTGGGCGGCCGGCTGCTCCCCGGTGACCTGTGGGCGAAGGTCGCCGGCATGGAGCGGGAGAAGGACCTGATCGAGCGCCGGGTGGTGCTGCCCCTGGCCGAGCCGGAGCGCGCCACCCGGCACGGGGTGCGACCGCCGCGCGCGGTCTGTCTGTTCGGCCCGCCCGGAACCGGCAAGACCACCTTCGCGCGCGGCATCGCGTCCCGGCTCGGCTGGCCCTTCGTGGAGATCCTGCCGTCCCGCCTCGCCGACGAGGGGAACCTCGCCGCCGCCCTGCGGTCCGCGTTCGCGCGGATCGCCGAGCTGGAGCGGGTCCTGGTCTTCATCGACGAGGTCGAGGAGATCGCCCCGGTCCGCTCGGAGCCCGCCCAGCCCGGCGGCATGCACGGCGTGACGAACGAACTCCTGAAGCTGATACCGGGGTTCCGGGAGCGGGACGAGCGGCTGCTGGTCTGCGCGACCAACTCGATCCGTTCCCTCGACCCGGCCTTCCTGCGCCCCGGCCGCTTCGACTACCTCATCCCGATCGGTACGCCGGACAAGGCGGCGCGCGCCGCGATCTGGGCCCGGTACACCGACGGGCGGCCGGACGTCGACATCGACGAGCTGGTGCTGGCGAGCGAGCTGTTCACGCCCGCCGACATCGAGCACGCGGCCCGGATCGCCGCCCAGGCCTCCTTCGAGCGGGACCTCGTCGCGGTCGGCGGACGCGGCGGCGACGACCCGGCGCCCGGCGCCAGCACGGCGGACTATCTGGAGGCCATCGCCGAGTGCCGGCCGACGGTCACGCCGGAGATGGTGGAGCAGTTCGCCGCGGACATCACCTCACACGCCCGTACCTGACGGTGAACCGCTCCCCGGCCGCGTCCAGTTCGGCCCGGTCGGGGGGCTGGGCGCCGGCCCGGGAGACGGTGACGGCCGCCGCCACGGCCGCCCTCCGCAGCAGCCTCGCGAGGTACTCGGCGCCGAGGCCGTCGAAGGTCTCCCGTCCGGCCAGGACGTCGAGGACGGCCGACATGAAGGAGTCGCCCGCGCCGACCGTGTCGACGACGGTGACCTGCGGCGCCTCGGAGGTGACCGTCTCCCGCCCG
Organism: Streptomyces sp. NPDC055815; assembly: GCF_053616475.1. Taxonomy (NCBI): domain Bacteria; kingdom Bacillati; phylum Actinomycetota; class Actinomycetes; order Kitasatosporales; family Streptomycetaceae; genus Streptomyces; species Streptomyces sp. NPDC055815. The sequence goes on from NZ_JBSHDU010000031.1 coordinate 52,216, forward strand.
GTGAGGGCGAGCGATCCCGCCGCGCCCCGGGTGACCAGGACGACGGCCGGGCCGAGCGCCCGCCAGCGGGCGGCGACCGCCTCCGGCTCCTCGCCGGGATACAGCCAGGCCAGGTCCTCGTCGCTCGCCTTCACCAGGTCGCTCAGCGCGACGCAGCGCTCGACGCGGGCGACGGCCTCGGCGTGCTCCCCCATCAGTTCGGGCCGCACGTTGGGGTCGTAGCTGACCGTGGCCCGGCCGCGGAGCCGCTCGACCTCGGCAAGGACGGTGGCCGCGCCGGGGGCGGTGACGGCAGCGATGGAGCCGATGTGCACATGGACGGGCCGGTCCGCGCGCGGCTCATCCGCCTCCAGGGTCCAGGCGATGTCGAAGGTGTACGAGGCCGCTCCGTGCGCGTCGAGGGCGACGACCGCCGACGGGGTGCGTTCGGGCGCGCCGCCGATCTCCACCCGTACCCCCGCGCCCTTCAGGTGGTCCGCGATCAGCCGGCCAGTGGGGTCGTCGGCGAGCTGGGTGAGCAGGGTGACGTCCCGGCCGAGGCGGGCGAGGCCGTGGGCGACGTTGGCGGGGCTGCCGCCCGGGTGGACCCGTTCGGTGCCGTCGGCGCCGCGCACGATGTCGGCGACGCACTCGCCGATCACCAGGATGGTCATGGGTCAGAGCTCCTTGGCGTGGGTGTTCTGGTAGCCGGCCCGGCCGCCGAAGACGTTGAGGCCGACGTGGCCGTCGGGGTAGGTGGCCGCCGGTTCGGTGAGGTCGATGATCCGGTTCCCGTCGAGGAAGACCTGGATGCGGGTGCCCTGGTGGACGATCTGCAGATCGTACGTGGCGCCGTGCCGTACGAGCGCGGGGACCCGGGCGAGGGCGGCCGCGTCGTCGAAGGTGCCGCCGCGCCGGACGACGAGCCGGACGGCCCGGAGGTCGGGGTCGACGTTGAGGACGTACCCGTCGGCGCCGTCGGCGGAGGCCCGCCAGATCAGTGAGGCGGCGCCCCGGGTGCCGTCGGGGCCGCCGAGCCGGAGCAGGGTGGTGAGTTCGAGGTCGGCGAAGCGGCGGGTGGACATCGCGTCGCTGTCGCGGTCGAAGACCCCGGTGTGCCCGGCGCCGGTGGCCTCCCAGCGGCCGGCGGGGACGGCGGTCAGGGTGCCGAGGTCCGTGCGGAACTCCCCCGGCGGCGGGGGCGCGGGCAGGGCGGGGAGCGTCGCGGAGAGGCGGCAGGTGGAGGCGAGCCGGTGGAGGGCGAGTTCGGCGATCCGGACCGTGCCGCCCTCGGCGGTGAAGGCGATCCCGTCGGCGTCGGGGTCGGGCAGGACCAGGCTCGTGACGACGGCCTCGCCCGCGCCGCCGAAGACCTCCACGGAGGAGGAGTCGACGAGGATCCGCAGCCGCACCGTCCGGCTGCCGTCGGCGGCCCGTACGGCGGCGAGCGGGGCCTCGGTGCGGCCCGCGAAGAAGCGGGTGAAGTCGGTGCGTCCGGAGGCGGTGCGGTCGACGTAGAGGCGTTCGCGGACGGCGTCGTAGCCGACGAGGGTGGCCTGCCCGTCCTTCGTCCGCAGATGGAAGGAGCAGCCGGTCGCGGCGCCGGTCCGCGGGAGGACGAGCTCGGCCTCCAGGTCGTACGTGGTGCCGGTGAAGCCCGCGCAGGGGTCGGGCGCGCCGGGTCCGGCCGTGAGGTCCCTGCGTACGGTCGTGCCGGTGCGCAGGGAGGCCAGTTCGGCGACGGGCCACTGGCGCAGGACGGGGCCGTCCGGGCCGTCGGCGAGGGTGAGTTCGCGGGGGACGGAGTGCTGGCCGTTCCACGGGTGGGTAGGGGCGCTGAACGGATAGTCCCAGTTGGTGGTCCAGCCGAGCCAGACGCGGCGCGCGTCGGGCAGGTCGGCGAAGGTGATGGCCGCGTAGAAGTCGCGCCCGTGGTCGCTGCGCGGGGCCGGGCCCGGGGCCTGGTGCGCCGTGAAGGCGGTGCCGTCCCAGTCGCCGGTGAGGAAGCGGGCGGTGGAGCCGTCGGTGGAGCGGACGGCGCCGGTGCTGAAGGTGAGGACCCAGACGGTGCGGGCGGGGTCGCCGTCGACGGGGAGCGGGATGAGGTCGGGGCACTCCCAGACCCCGCCGCCGGCCACCCAGTCCCCGTAGCCGAACGAGCTGGTGCGGGTCCAGTGGAGGAGGTCCCGGGAGGTGAAGAAGCGCACGTGGTCGCCGCCGGACACCACCATGACCCACTGGTCGCGCGCCTCGTCCCTGACCACCTTCGGGTCGCGGAAGTCCCAGCCGCCGTCCGGGCCGCCGGGGTTGCCGACGAGCGGCTCGGGACCGCCGTAGGGCTGCCAGGAGCGGCCCCGGTCGGTGCTGTAGGCGGCGCGGACGGCCTGGTTCCCGCCGATCTTGTCCGGGTGGTAGCTCGTGTAGTAGGCGATCAGGCCGGAGCCGCCGCCGAACAGGCCGGAGGCGTCGCCGGGATCGGCGACGGCCGAGCCGGACCAGCGGTGGCCGTACTCGTTCCGGTCGAGGGCGATCGGCAGCGCGCGCCAGTGGAGCAGGTCGGTGGAGACGGCGTGCGCCCAGCGGCCCTCGGCCTGGTGGAAGAGGTGGTACTCCCCGTCGAGGTGCACGAGCCCGTTGGGGTCGCTGCCCGGTCCGGAGCGTGGTGAGTGGTGGACCGCCGGGCGGTACGGCTCGGTGTAGTGGTCGCGCACGTCGGCGGCGTACACGTCCTGGAAGTAGGCGGTGCCGCCGGCCGCGACGAGCCCGACGGTGTCGCCGGTGGCGGTCCTCGGGGCGCGCAGGACGTCCACGCCGTCCACGTACGCGGTGAACTCGCCCCCGAGCAGGTGGACTTCGACGCGGTACGGCGTTCCGGTGCGGAGGGGGCGTACGGGTGGGGGCGCGGTGGCGAGGACGGCGCGGCTCGTGTGGTCGAGGAGCCGTATCGAGCCGGTCGCGGTGTCCAGGAGGAGCTCGTGGCCGCGGACGAGGAGTCCGGCCGCGTGCGCCCCGGCGAGCCGCACGTCGGCGGAGACGACCAGGTCGGGGCCGTCGGGGGCGGGCGCGGTGCGCAGTCCGTCGTTCCCGCGCAGGCCCTTGAGGTCGCGGGTCCAGGTGCCGGAGAGGGTGGTGGCGCCGGGGAGTTCGGCGGGCGGGCCCGCGGCGGTGACGTTCTCGAAGGAGGCCCGGCCGTTGTAGGCGAGGAGCCCGGGGCGGCCGGAGAGGTGCGGGGTGGGCGCCGGGTCCTCGGTGTCGATGACGGGGGCGTAGCCGTCGGGGCGGAGGAAGTCGCTCTGCCAGTGGACGCGGAGGCGGCGGCCCTCGGCCTCGACGCGCAGGCGGTGGACGGTGCCGGGCGTGATCGGGGTGGAGTGGGTGGCGAGGGTGACGTCGCCGTCCACGCGGTAGAGGCGGAGGCGGCCCAGGTTGGGGTCGGCCTCGACGGCGTAGCCGCGGGTGCCGGTGGCGTCGGCGCGGACGAGGAGGGCGGCGACGGCGTAGGGGTCGTGGATGAGGACGTCCGCCTGGAGGGAGGTGTCGTACGCGTCCTCGGCGGCGATCGTACGGATGTTGGTGCCCGTGGGCGCGGCCCCGGTGAGCCCGAGGGGGGTCGGGGTCCAGGTGCCGCTGCCGGTCCAGCCAGTCAGGTCGGTGGTGACGGTCCAGGTCCGGGGAGGCCCGAAGGTGACCGTGCCGCCGTCGGCGAGGAGGCCGACGTGGCCCGCGGTGTGGCGGTGGTCGACGGTGGCGAGGACCTGTTCGCCGTCGACGTGGACGGTGAGGGCGGGCCCGTCGAAGGTGACGTCGAGGCTCGTGCCGGGACCGTTGCCGCCGGCGGCGAGGGTGGTGCCGTCGGCCAGATCCAACAGCTCCACCTGGCCGTTCGCGGGTTCCAGGAGGACGGCGTAGCCGGTGGAGCCGTCGGCCGCGGCGCGCAGGACGAGCCCGCCCCGGGCGTGCGGGGTGGCCGGATCGGCCGTGATGCGGACGGAGGCCCCGGCACGGGCGCCGATCCGGTGCTCGGAGACGGCGAGCGCGGTGCCGGATCCGGCGGAGGCGTGCTGCCCGCCGTCCGGGGTCCGCTGCCAACTCCCCTGGTACGGAAGGGGGTCGGGGAGCGGGGAGCTGACCGCCTCGGGAAGCGTGGAGGTGCGGCGGCGGCGCGCGGGGGCGGCGGCCTCGGCGGTGCGGGGAGCGACGAGGGCGGGCAGGAGGGCGAGCCCGCCGGCCTGGAGCAGGGTGCGGCGGTGGAGGGGGAGTTCGGGGATACGCATGGGGGCCTCCTCGGCGGTGGGGTGGCGCCTGTACGAAAGAGAGGGGGCCGGTGCCGGGCGTGGGCCCGGCACCGGGAGTGGCCTCAGGGCCAGAGCGGGCGCGGGGCCGTCTCGATCGGGGCCATGTGCCAGGCGTCGAGGCGGGTGACGGTCGCGCCGCCGGTGGCGGTGAGCGAGACACCGGTCGCCTCGTCGGGGCGGGTCGGGTAGACGCGGGCGGCCAGGGCGCGTCCGTTGGCGAAGATCTCCAGGGCGGAGTGGTCGACGAGGACGCGGAGTTCGACCGTGCCGTCCGGGTCGAAGGGCAGGTCGCCGTGGCGGGGTGCGGTGTCGACGTCCGGGTCCAGGCTGCTCGCCTCGCGGTGGAGGCGCAGGGTGCCCGAGGTGCCGGAGACGTCGCGGGCGAGCTCGACGAGGGTGCGCTCGGCTCCGTCCGGGGTCTCCCGCACCCCGAGCCGTACCGTGGCGCCCGGGGGGAGGCGCAGGGTCGCCTCCAGGTCGAGCTGGTCCCCGCGGATCGCGTCCAGGTCGGCGTCCCCCTCGAAGGGCCCCAGGGCCACGTGGTCGCGGCGCAGGCGCGTCAGCTCCGGCACGGGCGCCTGGGCGAGGGCGCCGTCGGGGCCGAGGGTGACGAGGCGCGGCAGGGACATCACCCCGGACCAGCCGGCGCGGGCGGTGGCCTCCTCGCCGCGGCCCTCCTGGAGCCAGCCGAACATGACGCGGCGGCCGTGCGCGTCGCGCGTCGACTGGGGCGCGTAGAAGTAGTTCTGCCCGTAGTCGAGGCGGTGCAGGGCGCTCGGCTCGAAGCGGTCGCCCTCGTACCGGCCCGTCCAGTAGAGGGGGTGGTGGGTGGCGCCCTCGTCCCAGGCGGAGAAGGCGAGGACGTCGGTGCCGTCGACCCGGAAGAGGTCGACGCACTCCCACATGGTGCCGGTCCAGTCGAGGTCGGCCGCGGTGCCGCGGCTCGCGTCGCCGGTCAGGAGCGGGCCGACGTACCGCCAGTCGCGCAGGTCGTGGGACTCGTACAGGAAGGCGGTGCCGCCCCGGCCGCGGATGCCGGAGCCGACGAGCTGGCGCCAGAGGTCGCCCTCCTTCCAGACGCAGTGGTCGCGGTACGCGGTGAGGTCGAGGCCCGCGGGGGGTGCGGCGATCACCGGGTTGGCGGGGTCCTTCGTCCAGTGCCGCAGGTCGGGGCTGCCGGTGGCGACGCAGGGCAGTTCGCGCTCGCCGTGCCGGCCCGAGTAGACGAGTGTGGGCACTCCCCCGTCGTCGACGAGGACGCCGGACCAGCAGCCGTCGCGGTCGGGTCCTGTGGTGCCGGGGACGAGGGCGACGGGTTCGTCGGTCCAGGTGACGAGGTCGGTGGAGGTGGCGTGGCCCCAGTGGATGCGGTGGTGGGCGGGGGCGAGCGGGTTGTACTGGTAGAAGAGGTGGTAGAGGCCGTTCCAGTGGCTGAGCCCGTTGGGGTCGTTGAGCCAGCCGCCGGGGGACGTGAAGTGGAAGCGGGGCCGGTGCGGATCGCGGAAGGCCCGCTCGGCGAGGCCGTCCTCCATGGAGGCGGCGGGTTCGATCAGGTCGTGTGTCATGCGGCGGTGTTCTCGGCTTCCGGGGAGGCGTCGTCGACGGGCTGGAGCACTCGTCGGGCGATCTCGTGGGCGGGCGCGTAGAGGTGGCAGCGCACCCAGTGCGGCTGCCCTCCGTCCTCGCCGACGGTGTGGCGTACGGGAGTGGTGCTGCTGCAGGTGCCGTCGTCGTACGGGCAGGACTCGGGGTTCAGGACGGCGGCCCGCAGCCTGGCCCGCTCGGCCTTGTCGTAGCCGGTGCGGCGGGCGGGGTCGGGCACGGCGGAGAGCAGCAGCCGGGTGTACGGATGGGCGGGGGCGTCCATGACGGCGAGCGCGTCGCCGCCCTCGACGAGTTCGCCGGCGAACATGACGGCGGTGGTGTCGGCGAGGTAGCGGGCCGAGCCCAGGTCGTGGGTGATGTACAGCATGGACAGGCCGCGTTCGTCGCGCAGCCGGCGCATCAGGTTGAGGACGCCGACCCGGACGGACACGTCGAGCATGGACGTCGGTTCGTCGGCGAGGAGGACGCTCGGTCCGACGGCCAGGGCGCGGGCGACCGCGACGCGCTGGCGCTGTCCGCCGGAGAGCTCGTGCGGGTAGGAGTCGAGCATGTCGGCCGTCAGACCGACCTCCTCCATGAGGGCGGCGAGCCGTCCCCGGTCGGCCGTGTGGCCGTGGAGGACGAGGGCGCGGCTGAGGAAGTGCTCGACGCGGTGGACGGGGTTGAGGGAGCCGAAGGGGTCCTGGAACACCATCTGGACCTTGCCCCGGTACGTACGGGAGGCGCGGCGGCGCTCGGTGCGCAGCACGTCCTCGCCGTCGAGGAGGATCCGTCCCGAGGTGGGCCGTTCGAGGCGGGCGAGACAGCGGGCGATGGTGGACTTGCCGCTGCCGGACTCGCCGACGAGGGCGGTGACGCGGCCGGGGGCGAGGTCGAGGTCGACGCCGTGCACGGCGCGGACGCGGCGGCGGGAGAAGACGGTGCCGACGGGGAAGTCCTTGGTGAGCCCGCGGATCTGGAGGAGGGTCATCGGCTGGTGCCTCCGGGGAGTCGGCTGGTGGCCCGGGTGAGTCGGCTGGTTCCTCCGGTGAGGGCGGCCCATCGGCCGGGGGCGATCTCGCGCAGGTCCGGGATGTTCGTGGAGCAGTCGGCGCGGTCGTCGGGGCAGCGGACGTGGAAGCCGCAGCTGTCGGCGGTGCGCGGGGCGTCGAAGAGGCCGGTGAGTTCCCGGCGCGGTCCGGTGAGCGGCGGGAAGGCGTTCATCAGGGCTTCGGTGTACGGATGGAGGGGCCGGGCGAACAGCTCCTTGGCGTCCGCGAGTTCGACGAGCCGGCCGCCGTACATGACGCCCATGCGGTCCGACAGCTCGACCATCAGGGACATGTCGTGGGTGATGAAGAGGACGGAGAAGCCGAGCGTCTGCTGGAGTTCGCGGATCTGGGCCATGATCTCCTGCTGGACGACGACGTCGAGCGCGGTGGTCGGCTCGTCCATGATGAGCAGGGCGGGCCCGAGGGCGACGGCCATGGCGATGACGACGCGCTGGCGCATGCCGCCGGAGAGCTGGTGCGGGTAGGCCTTCAGCCGGTCGGGCGAGATGCCGACGAGGTCGAGGAGTGCCGCGGAGCGGTCGCGGGCGGCGCGTTTCCTCAGCTTCTCGTGGGTGGTGAAGATGTCGCCGATCTGTTCGCCGACGGTGAGGACGGGGTTGAGGGAGTTCATCGCGGACTGGAAGACCATGGCGATCTCCCGCCAGCGGAAGGCGCGCAGTTCGCGGGGGTCCATGGCGAGGACGTCGCGCCCCTGGAAGGTGACCGTGCCGGCGGTGATCTCGGCGGGTGGCTTGAGGAGCCGCATGACGGCGTTGGCGACGGTGGACTTGCCGCAGCCGGACTCGCCGGCGAGTCCGAAGATCTCTCCGGCTCCGATGCTGAACGACACGTCGTCGGCGCCGACGACGGTGCGGCCGTCGCCCTGGTACTCGACGCGCAGGCCGCGTACGTCGAGGAGGGGGTCCGTGCTCAACGCTGCCTCCTTCGGCGGGACCGCAGGCGCGGGTTGGTGATCTCGTCGACCGCGTAGTTGACGAGGGCGAGCGCGAAGGCGACGAGCGCGATGCACAGGCCGGAGGGGACGAACGCCCACCAGGCCCCGGTCATCAGGGCGCCGTCGTTCCCGGCCCAGTAGAGGTTGGTGCCCCAGCTGACGACGGAGGCGTCGCCGAGGCCGAGGAACTCCAGGCCCGCCTGGGCGCCGATGCCGAAGATGACGCAGCCGAGCAGGGTGGTCATGACCACGGACGCCATGTTGGGGAGGATCTCCCGGAACATGATCCGCAGCGGTCGCTCACCGGTGACGACGGCGGCCGCGACGAAGTCCTTGCCCCGGATGGAGGTGGCCTGGGCGCGCAGCACGCGGGCCGAGCCGGCCCAGCCGGTGACGGTGAGGACGAGGACGACGGTGGTGGTGCCGGGCGGCAGGAACGCGGCGAGGATGACGAGCAGCGGCAGGCCCGGCAGCAGCAGGAAGACGTTGGTGACGAGGGTCAGCAGGTCGTCGACGAGCCTGCCGAGGTAGGCGGAGGCGAGGCCGACGAGCAGCGCGACGAGGGTGGCGGCGATGCCGACGGTGAAGCCGACGAGCATCGAGCTGCGGGTGCCCCACAGGGTGAGGGCGAGGACGTCCTGGCCCTTGGCGGTGGTGCCGAGCCAGTGGCCGGCGGAGGGCGGGGTGGCGCCGAGGTCGGTGATGAGGGACGGGTCGCCGGGGGCGAGGACCGGGGCGAGCGCGCCGAGGAGCGCGAAGACGGCGAGCAGGAGGAGTCCGGCGCGGGCCTTGCGGTCGGCGAGCAGCCGGCGCCCGAGGCCCTGGCGGGCGGTCCGCGTGGGGCCCGGCGGGCGGGCCGGCGGGTCGTGGGACACGGCCGTGGCGGTGTCCGGGCTGTCGAGGACGGGCAGGTCGGGGACGGGCATGTCGGGCTCCCTCCTCAGCGGACGCGGACGCGCGGGTCGAGGCGGACGTGGATGAGGTCGACGACGAAGTTGGCGAGCAGGACGGCCGCCGTGATGGTGAGGAAGATGCCCTGCATCAGCGGGTAGTCGAGGGCCTGGACGGAGGCGAGGAGCTGGTAGCCGATGCCGGGGTAGGCGAAGACGACCTCGGTGAGGAGCGCGCCGCCCACCATGAAGCCGAGGGCCATGCCGAAGTTGGTGACGGACGGCAGCAGGGCGTTGCGGGCGGCGTACCGGAACATGATCCGGGCGGGGCTCAGCCCCTTCGCCTCGGCCATGGTGATGTAGTCCTCGGCGGAGGTGGCGATCATGGTGTTGCGCATGCCGAGCATCCAGCCGCCGATCGACACGAGCACGATGGTGAGGGCGGGCAGCACCAGGTGGGTGGCGACGTTCCCGAGGAAGACGGCGTCGAAGCCGGGTTCGAGCCCCACGTCGTACGCGTGCCGGAGCGGGAACCAGCCGAGGGTGACGCCGAAGAGGTAGAGGGCGCCCATCGCCAGCCAGAAGTACGGGAAGGAGCCGACGAAGATCAGCAGCGGCGGGAGCGCGGAGTCGAGGATCCCGCCCCGGCGCCAGGCGGCGAGGACGCCGAGGAGGTTGCCGACGAGGGCGGCGACGAGCAGGGCGGTGAGGCCGAGGAGCAGCGTCCAGCCGATCTGGGAGCCGATGACCTCGGAGACCGGGGTGGGGAAGCGTGAGAGGGAGATGCCGAGGTCGCCGGTGGCGACGCTGTGGAGGTAGTCGACGTACTGGCGCCACAGCGGGCGGTCGTCGAGACCGAAGAGTTTCTGCAACTGGGCGATCTGATCGGGCTGCATCGTCCCCTGGGCCTGGGCGAACATCCGGGAGACGGGGTCTCCGGGCATGAAGCGCGGCAGCAGGAAATTGAGGGTGACGGAGGCCCAGAAGGCGATCAGATAGAACCCCAGGTTGCGCAGGACGAGACGCACGTCTGCTCCCTGTCGTTTCTCGGGGGCGGGGACGGCCCGGGTGGGGCCGTCCCCCTGGGGCGGGTCAGCCCTTGACGGGCCGGAGGGAGGTGAGCACGAGGACCGTGGTCACGGACCGGTTGGAGAGGGTCGCGTACGGGTCGTCCTTCGTCGGCCAGCCGGTGAAGCGGGCGTCGGTGTACGCGCCCCACTCGGGTCCGGGGAAGAGCGGCACGACGGGGGCGTCGGCGGCGAACAGCTTCTGCAGCTCGGCCGCCCTGGCCTGCTGGGTCTTCGGGTCGGTGGTCGCGGCGAAGGCGTCGATGAGCTTGTCGGCCTTCGGGTCGCCGAAGCGGTGGTAGTTCTCGGTGGCCTTCTCGCCGACGGGCTTGACCTGGGTGGTGGCCATGGCGCCGCGGTAGAACTCGTACGGTGTGGCGCCGTTGTTGCTCCACACGATCCCGCTGTCGAAGGTGCCCGTCTCGTACGAGGAGACGACGGCGGACCAGTCCGGGGACTTCACGGTGGCGGTGACGCCGACCTCGGCGAGGTTCTGCTTGATGATGTTGGCGACCGAGATCCAGTCGGAGGAGGCGGAGCCGACGGAGATGTCGAGGGTGAGCGGCTTGCCGTTCTTCTGGGTGCGCCGGCCGTCGGCGCCGAGCCGGTACCCGGCGGTGTCGAGGGCCGTGGCGGCGGCCTTCGTGTCGTACGTGGTCCAGTCGCAGGCGGCGGTGACGGTCTTGTCGCGCCAGGCGTCGTAGGCGTTCGACAGGCCGGTGCAGTCGGCGGGGGCGCTGTAGCCGTTCATGGCGACCTTGGCGATCTTGGCGCGGTCGACGGCCCGGCTGAGCGCCTTGCGCAGGGCGGGGTCGTCGAAGGGCGCCTTGGCCGTGTTCAGCTGCCAGTTGATCATCGCGCCGGTGGTGGGGAACCAGTAGTGGTTCGTCTTCGGGTTCTTCGCGACGAAGGACTTCTCGATGTCGGGGACGAACGCCTGGGTCCAGTCGACCTCGCCGTTGGTGAAGGCGAGGTTGGCGCTGTCGTTGCCGGAGAAGGCGAGCAGGCGTATGCCGGCGATCCGCTGCTTGGCCGGCTGCCAGTACGAGGGGTTCTTCCGCAGCTCGTACGACTGGCTCTGGAAGTGGTCGACCTGCGTGTACGGGCCGGTGCCGACGGGGGTGGCGTTGGTGTCCTTGGCCGGGTCGGCGATCTTCGACCAGATGTGCTTCGGGACGATGTAGTGCCCGCCGATCTCGTACAACGAGGGCGAGAACGGCTTGGTGAAGTGGAAGGTGACCTTCTGCGGGCTGTCGGCGGTGACCTCGCGGACGTACTCGAAGCCGCCGAGCAGCTTCTTCTGGAGCTCGAAGGTGTAGACGACGTCCTGGGCGGCGAAGGGCTTGCCGTCGGACCACTTCACGCCCTCGCGGAGGGTGAAGGTGACGGACTTCCCGTCGGCCGCCTGGGTCCACGCGGTGGCGAGCCAGGGGGTGTCCTTGCCGTCGGCCGGGTTGTGGACCATCAGCGGCTCGTACACCGCCTCCTTGGTCATGGGCGCGGCCTTCGGGGAGAAGGGGTTGAAGTTCCGCGTGAACGTGCCCATGTCCTCGCGGGGGATGGTGAGGAGCTGGTTGCCGGAGGTGTCTCCGGCGCCGGCCGCACCCGCGCCGCCGGAGCAACCGGTCAGCAGCAGGGCGGTCGCCGCGGCGCCCGCCAGGAGGGCGGGGCGGAGCCCCCGCGGCGCTCGGCCGCGGGCAGGGGAGGGTGTCATAATGGTGGCTCTTTCCTCTCTTCGACACACCGGAGAAGACGGGACGGAAGATCTCGACGGGCCTGATTCGCGGTCAGACCGACGAGCGTTCGAGCAGCGGGCAGTCGACCGTCACCCGACGGGTGTCGAGCGGCTGCCCCGCTGCGAGAGCGGCGAGCATGTCCACGCCCTTGGCGCCCATGGCCTCGAACGGCAGGGCGAGCGTGGTCAGTTTGGGCCGCAGGTAGGCGGCGATGAGCTCCTGGTTGTCGTAGCCCACCACGGCCACGTCGTCCGGGATCCGCAGCCCACGTTCCTTGATGGCGTCGTACGCGCCCATCGCCATCCGGTCGTTCCCGCAGAAGAGCGCGGTCGGCCGGTCGGCACGGTCGAGCAGTTCGCAGGCGGCGGTGTAGCCGCCGTCGGCGGTCGCGTGGCCGGAGACGACCAGCGACGGGTCCAGGGACAGACCGGCCTCGCGCAGCGCCCGCTCGTAGCCCTCGCGGCGGCCGACGGCGGCCGGGATGTCCGGGTCGAGGTTGATGAACCCGATGCGCTCGTGGCCGGCCTCGACGAGCCGGCGGGCCGCGCGGTGGCCGCCGCCGATCTCGTCCGGGACGACGGAGGGCAGTTCGCCCTCGGCGTCGTAGCAGTTGACGAGGACGGTGGGGACCTCGCGGGCCGCCTTGGGGAGGGTGACCGCCCGGTGCCAGGTCGTGGCGTAGAGCAGTCCCTCGACCCGCTGTTCGAGGAGCTTGTCGAGGGCGGCGGCCTCCTGGGCCCGGTCTCCCTCGCTCGCGGCGATCAGCAGGAACTTCCGGTCGAGCCAGGCGCGGTCCTGGGCGCCCTTGATGACGTCGACGGCGAAGGGCGCGGTGACGATCTCGGTGATCAGCCCGTACCACTCGCTGCGCTGGGCTGCGAGGGCGCGGGCGCCCGCGTTGGGGCGGTAGCCGAGCTCGTCGATCGCGGCCAGGATGCGCCGCCGGGTCTCGTCCGGGATGGCCGCGCCGGGGCGGTCGTTCAGGACGAAGGAGACGGCGGTGCGCGAGACCCCCGCCCGCCGGGCGACATCACTCATGGTGACACTGCGAGGACTGCCGGCCGCCATGTCGTCTCCCCCTGTCCCTTGGCCGCTTCTCTTGGTTACGCGCTTTAGTAACGCGCGTTAGTACGACGTTGCACGCAAGTTACGGCCGCCTTCCGGCCACTGTCAATATCTTGGTCACCAGGGAGATCCGACGGTGGGGAAGAGGGGTCCGGTGGAGACGGTCGAGGGACTTGCGGTCATGGCCTTCAGCGGCGGGGCGGAACTGGAGGCCTGGCTGGAGAAGCACCACGGGGACACGCCGGGCATCTGGCTGCTGCTGGGCCGGAAGGGCTCGGACCTCGCCTCGCCGACCGCGGAGGAGATCCTCGACGGCACGCTCGCCTACGGCTGGATCACCGGCAAGCGCAAGGCGCGCGACGAGCGGAGCTACCTCCAGAAGATCACCCCGCGGCGGCCCCGCAGCCTCTGGTCCCAGGTAAACGTGCGCCAGGTCGAGGCGCTGACCGCCTCCGGACGGATGCGGGAGCCGGGCCTCGCCGAGGTGCGGGCGGCCCGGGCGGACGGCCGCTGGGAGGCCGCGTACCCCTCCCAGAAGGACGCGACCGTGCCGGACGACCTGGCGGCCGCCCTGGCGGCGGAGCCGGGCGCGGCGAAGGCCTTCGAGGCACTCGGCAGAACCGACCGCTACCTGCTGATCCTCAGCCTCTGGCAGGCCCGCACGGCGAAGACACGGGCGGCACGACTGGAACGGGCGGTGGGGGCGCTGGCGGCGGGAGAAGGGCCGAGGTAGGCGCGGCGGTCATCGGCGCGGGCGGTACAGCACCTGGTGGGCCGGGAGTCATCGGCGCAGGCGGTACAGCACCTGGTGGGCGTCCCACTCGACGAAGGAGTCGGCGTGCTCCAGGCCGACGGCCTCCAGGAGCCGGCGGGAGCGGTGGTTCGCCTCCTGGGTGACCGCGACCACGCTCGGCGTGGACTCCAGCGCCCGCGCCACGGCCGCGCCCACCGCCTCGCGCGCGTACCCCTGCCCCCAGTGCTCGGGCAGGAACTGGTACGAGACCTCCGTCTCCCCGCCGCGCCCCTCGGCCTCCACAGTGACGAGCCCGAGCACGACGCCGTCCTCGGCCCGGACGACCGCGTGGAAACCGGCCGCCCCGACGATCCGCCGCTGCCGGATCCGGATGACCGAGTCGATCACGGGACCGCCGAGGTGGCGTCGTACCTCCGGGTCGGTCCACAGCCTCGTCACGGCCGGCAGGTCCCCGCTCCGGACGGGCCGCAGCACCAGCCGCGCGGTGAGGAGCGGGCCGACGGGGAGGGCCGGGACGGGCGGCGGGGAAACGGTCACGCCTCCGATCATCGCAGGCTCGGGACTTTTCCCGGCGCGGGACCGGCACCGGGTCCTAGACCCATCGACCGAGTAAGCGGGGACTGCGAGACCGAGGCGCGGCCGGTCCGGGCCCGGCCAGGATGATCCGCATGCGTATCGGAATCCTCGGAACAGGACATGTAGGACAGGCACTCGCGTCGGCGTGGGCGCGGGCCGGCCACGACGTGGTCATCGGGTCGCGACGGCCCGGGGACCCGGAGCTTCTGGCGGAGCTGAAGGAGCTCGTCGCGGCGGGATTACGGATCGAGGACCCGGCGGCGGCCGCCGCGCACGCCGAGGTGCTGGTGAACGCCACCCCGGGCACGGCCTCCGTGGCCCTGCTCGGCACGATCGGGGCCCCGGCGCTCGCCGGGAAGGTCCTCCTCGACGTCGCCGTCGGCTTCCTCGCGGACGGCACGCTCTCGCACCCGGTGGTGAGCCTCGGCGAGGAGATCCAGCAGGCCTTCCCGGAGACCCGCGTCGTGAAGACCTTCTCCACGATCGACCGGGGCGTGATGGTCGCGCCGGACTCCCTGGAGGGTCCCAGCACCGTGTTCCTCTCCGGCGAGGACGCGGAGGCGAAGAAGACGGTCCGCGGCCTGCTCGCCGACCTGGGCTGGCCCGACGACTCCGTCCTCGACCTCGGCGGCATCGCCACGGCCCGTGGCCAGGAGCACTTCGCGGACCTGTTCGTCGCGATCGCCCGGGCGACGGGGACGTACGAGTTCGGCATCCGAGTGGTGCTCCCGGCGGCGGGCACGTTAACCCCGGTCGGCGACGACTGTCCCGCGGGCTCGGACCGGCCGATCCCGCCCGTCGCCGACGACCACGGCCGGACGGTCAGCGGGGCTCGGTCGCCCGGGCCGTCAGCGCCTCCCTGATCGGCTCCCAGTCCGGGGCCGCGGGTTCGAAGGTCTCCTTTGCCGTGGCGACGTCCTTGTAGCCGCTGGAGGTGACCACGCAGACCACCGGGCCGCCGGTCTCGCGCGGCCCGTGGGCGCGCAGGCCGGCCAGTCCGGCGGCGGAGGAGGTCTCGCACCAGATGCCCTGCGCCGCCAACTCGGCTCGCGCCGACGTCATCTGATCATCCGTCACCGTGCGGGCCGCTCCCCCGGTCGTACGGACCGCGAGGACGCCCCGGTAGCTGTTGACCTCGCAGTCGATGGCGTACGCGGTCGTCGGCCCGACGGGGACGCGCGCGACGGGCCGGCCGGTGCGCAGGGCCTCGGTGAGGGCACCGGCCGCGGCGGGCTCCGCCGCGTACACACGGGGGACCGAGTCGGTGACGCCGAGCCGCGCCAGTTCCTGGAAGCCCTTGGCCACGCCGAACAGCAACTCGCCGTACCCCGTGGGGAGATGCACCTCGGCCGGTGCGCGCCCGAGGTCGAGCACGAGCTCGTACGCGAGGGTCTTGTACCCCTCGGGTCCGAAGGGGTGACCGGTGTGGGCGCTGTCCGTGACGCTGCTGACGCTCTGGAAGCCGAGCTCGTCGACGATGCGGCGCATCAAGGGGCGTACCGACGCGTACGGGACGGTCAGCACCGTCGCGCCGTAGGCCCGGAGGTGGGAGGCGACGGCGGGCGGTGCGTACGGGGAGGTGAACACGGCGCACGGCAGTCCGGCGCGGGCCGCGTAGGCGGCGGCCGCCGCACCGTGGTTGCCGGACGAGGAGACGACGATGCCCCGCGCCCCCGAGGCGACGGCGGCGCTGACCGCGACCCGGTTGAGCCGGTCCTTGTGGCTCCAGGTGGGGTTGCGCGACTCGTCCTTGATCCAGACGCCGTCCGGGAGTTCGACCAGCGGCGTGTTGCCCTCCCCGAGGCCGGGCGCGGCGAGGGGCGGGAGCAGCGGGGCCCACCGCTCCAGGCCGTGCGCGGCCGGGCGCGTGAACAGGTCCGCGGGGACCCGGTCGTAGGCGTAGTCGATGTCCAGGGGGTACGCGACGTCCTCCGTGGAGGTGATGGGGCAGCCATGGGTGAGCGGCGGCCACAAGGGGTGGCGTACGGACGGATCGGCGAGCGAGCGCTGCGCGGTGGCGAGCGAGGTCATGTGACGGGCCTTTCGGGACGGGCTCTTCAGCCCATACGACGGGTGAGTGCGGCCAGCGCGCCGGGTCGGCGACCCGGGACGCGCTGCCGGGTCACGATCAGGGTGGGGCCCAGGGCCTTGGCTCGGTCGCGGTCGGCGATCTGCTCCCACTGGTGGTGGGCCCGGTCCACCGCCTCTTCGACGTCGGGGTCGTCCGGGCGCTGACCGAGGCCGAGCCGGGCCTCCGCGGCGGCGAGCCAGAGCTCGCAGCTGCGGGCCGGTTCCCCGGCGAGGCGGGCGAGGTCGGCCCGTACCTCCGTCCAGTGCACGGCCTCGATGGACCGGGGCCCGTGACGACGCAGGGCGTCATGCTCCCAGGCCGCCGCGACGGCCGCCGCTTCCCCGTGCCGGCCGGCCATGGCGGCGGCGAGGATCGCGGGGTGCGGGTCCTCGACGACCACCGGCCTGGCCGTACGGGCGGGCCCGGGCGCCGGCGGAGCCACGGGCACGAAGCCGGGAGGGAAGGGGGGCAGGGAGGTGGGGCGGGACGTGGGCACGGGTGCCGATACGGGGGCGGGGCGGGCACCTGGCACGGGCACGGGTCCCGCGGCGGGGCGGGCGCCGGGCGCGGGCGCGGGTCCCGGAGCGGGCGCGGGTGCCGCAGCGGGGGCGGGTGCCGCAGCGGGGGCGGGGCGGGCTGCGGACACGGGCGCGGGTGCGGGTGCGGGTGCCGCGGCGGGAGCGGGGCGGGCCGGGGACACGGGTGCGGATCCTGTCGCGCGCTCGGCAGCCCAAGCGGGCGCGGGCGCGGGGCCGTTAGCGGGCGCGGGCGGCGGCGGAGGAGCGGGTGCGGTGCGGGGCGCCGCCTGAGGCACCGCGGCAGGAGCGGGTGCGGGTGCAGTGCCGTTCACAGGCGCGGTCCCCGTCGTGCGGCCCGGTACGGATGGCGGGACGGGCGCGGGCGCGGAACCCGTCAACGCCCCCGGCACCGCCACCGAACCCGTCACGGGCGCCGGCACCGGCCCCGCGCCCGGCACAGGCGCCGGCACCCGCCCAGGACCCGAACCCGGCATGGACGCCGGGACGGACGCAGGAGGAACGCCCGTCGCCGAACCCGGGAGCGCCGGTACGTACTCGGGTGTCAGGAACACCGGTTCCGGCACCGGCGCCACCGTCATCGCCCGCGCCGCCGCCTCCGCGTGCGCGGCGGACGGTGTCAACCGGGCTCCCGAGCGCCACAGTTCGGCCCAGGCGCGCAGGTACTCGGGGGTCGTGGGCTCGCCCCTGCGCGGGGCCGGCACCACGCGCGCGTAGAGCAGCGGGCCCGGTCCCAGGTGCAGCAGCCCGGGCGTGGCGGTGAGGCGCTGCCAGACCTCCGGGTCGGCTGCCAGATCCGCGACGACGGTCGTGGTCCCCGGCTGCCGTACGCCGAGTTCGCCGACGAGCCAGTGCCAGGGCAGCGCCGTGTAGCGGAGGGTCGCCGCGGTGGTGCGGGCGAGCGCGAGGTGGGGCAGTTGCTGGCGGCGGTCGAGATGGAGCTGGCCCGCGAGGCAGACGACCAGGGGGCCGGGGCTCGCGGCCGCCGCGCGGAGCCGGGTGAGGACGGTCTGCGGGTCGAGCGGGTCGGCGAGTTCGACGACCGTGGCGGCCGTGGTGCCGGTGAGGACCCCGGGCGGTACGGCGGCCAGCGCCGGCAGGACGGAGGCGGCGTCCATGGCACGACCCCGGCCGGCGGGCGCGGCCGCGAGAAGCACGGCGGTACCCACCGCACTGCCGACCGCCGCACCCAGACCCCCGGTCACCGCGTCCACCGCCCGCGCCCCCGGCTCACGGCTCCCCCGCTCCCCCACGTCCGCCCCCGTACGCATGTCCGACTCCCCCGTCACCACCCCGCTCGTGGCCGTCGTCGCCGCGCCCACCGTGCCGTTTTCGTCGTCGTTCACCACCCCAGCACCGTAACGGGTCGCGTCCTGTCCGATAATCGCCGGGCCTTTGGCATATGCCAGAAGCACCACCGGATCGAGTGTTGCCAAATCCCTTACGGGCTCTCCCGGGCTGTGCAACAGTCATCTACGGGCCACCTTCCACACTTGGCCGCGCCGCGCCTGTATCGGAGTACGACATGCCGTCCCATCTGTTCGCGGACCGCCCCGCCCAGCCGCCGGAGCCGGGCGCGGTGGACGCGCTGATCTCACAGACCCGCCGTCTGCGCGGCGAGGTGGACGCCGTCCGCCGGGACGCCGTGGCGGACGAGGACGATCCCCAGCAGCGCTGGCAGCGCGCCCTGTGCGACCTGGCGGTCCATCAACTCGATGATCTGGGCGCCCACTTGGGGCAGCTCCGGGCCGGTGTCCCGGCGAGCGCCACCCCCGCGGACGAGACCGGGGACGTCGACGTCGTCGTCGACACCTCGCTCGCGACCGCCCCCGGCACCGCGTACGGCGTGGCGGCCCCGCCCCGCACCGGCTCGCTGCTCTCCCGGGTCGGCTCCGCCGAGTGGAACCTGCTCACCGACGAGGTCAGCTGGTCCGAGGAGCTGTTCCAGATCTTCGGGCGCTCCCGCGAGAGCGGCCCGATGTCGCTCGACGAGATGCCCACCATGGTCTTCGCCGAGGACCAGCCCGTCCTGCAGTCGATGGTGACGGACTGTCTGATCGACGGGAAGCCGATCGACGGCGAGTTCCGGATCGTACGGACGGACGGCCGGGTGCGTACGGTGCACATGACCGGCGAACCCGTCCTCGACACCGACGGCTGCACCGCCTCCATGTGGGCCGTGCTGCGGGACGTCAGCGAGCTGCGCCGCAGCGAGCGGGCGGTCCGCGAGAGCCGGGACAGTCTGGAGCGCAGCCGCCACATCGAGCTCACCGAGCGGCGGGTCGCCGTCGAGCTCCAGGAGGCCGTCCTGCCGCCCTGGCGCGGCTCCCTCAGCTTCGCTCACGACGGCCCCGCCCCGCTCGACGTGGCCGCGCACTACCTGCCTGCCGCCAGCACCGGACTGATCGGCGGCGACTGGTACGACGCGCTCGCCCTGCCCGACGGGGACGCGCTCCTGACCGTGGGCGATCTGACGGGCCACGGGGTCGCCGCGACCTCCTCCATGGCCATGCTCCTCGGGGCGCTCCGCGGCATGGCCGTGGCCGGTATCCGGCCCGCCGCGCTGATGAGCCACCTCAACCAGCTGCTCGAGACCTCCGTGCAGCCCGCGCTCGGCAGCGCGATGTGCTGCCGCTACGACCCCGTGGCCCAGACCCTGGCCTGGGCGCAGGCCGGCCACCCCGCCCCGCTGCTGTTCCGCGACGGGACGGGGCACGCGCTCCGGCGGCCCGAGGGGGTGCTGCTGGGGGCGACGACCGGCGCCGTGTACGGCGAGGCCGAGACCCGGCTGCTCCCGGGTGACCTGCTGGTCCTGCACACCGACGGCCTGACCCGCGGGGGGTGCGCGGCCGACGACGACACGGGCGCGCGACGGCTCCTGGCCCTCGGCCCCCGGCTCGCGGAGGCACGGGACGCCCAGGACGGTGTGCGTGCGGTGGTGGAGGAGTTCGGCGAGGAGTCACGCGAGGACGACGCCTGCGTGATGGTGGTCCGGGTCACCGGCTGAAGGCCGGAGCCGGCCCGTCCCGCCGGCAGGACCCTCCTGAGCCTCCCGGTCCCGCAGGACCGGGAGGCTCAGGCCTGTCCGGTCCTGGGGCGGTTGACGGGGGACCTGGGGAGGGCCAGCTCGATCTCCTCGCGCAGGTTCTCGATCCGCGAGTAGCCCGCGTACTGGCCGGTGAGCCGGTACATCTCCCGCAGCCGGTCCCAGGTCCGGTGGGACGAGGTGTCCCCCATGGACATCAGGGCGAGCCGGGCGTACCGGTCGGCCTGTTCCGGGTCGTCGGCGATGAAGCAGGCCGAGGCCATCGAGATGTGGTCGAAGAGTTTCGACCGGTCGTGCCCGCCGCGCCGCAGTTCGAGCGCCAGCTTGGCGTGCCGCTGCGCGGGGACCGCCGCGGCCGGGTCGTGCTCGGCGAGGGTGCGGTAGGCGAGGGCCTGCATGCCGTGCATGTCAGCCTCGTCGAAGTTCTGCATCCAGCTCGGCTTCTCGTCCTGCCGGTCGGACACGAACAGCTCCTCGGCCTCGCCGAGGGTGCGCCGCATCGCCTGGCCCCGGCCCATCGACGCCTGCGCCCAGGCCTCGATGGTGTGGAACATGGCCTGGGTGCGGGGCAGCACCCGCTCGCCCGAGCCCTCCTTGGCGAGCTTCATGAGGTCGAGGGCGTCGTCGGGGCGGCCCAGGTGCACCATCTGGCGGGCGGCCCGGGAGAGCGCCTCGCCGGCCCGGGGCCGGTCGCCGCCCTCGCGGGCCGCGTGCGCGGCGATGACGAAGTACTTCTGCGCCGTCGGTTCGAGACCCACGTCGTGGGACATCCAGCCCGCGAGGACCGCCAGGTTGGCGGCGACGCCCCACAGGCGCCGCTGGAGGTGGTCGGCGTGACGGTAGGCGAGCATGCCGCCCACCTCGTTGAGCTGGCCCACGACCGCCTTCCGCTGGAGGCCGCCGCCCCGGGAGGCGTCCCAGGCGCGGAACACCTCCACCGAGTGCTCCAGGGCCTCGATCTCCTCCGACCCGATGGGGGCGGCCTCGTAGCGGTCGAACCCAGCGGGGTCGGCGTGGAGGGGATCGGTGGCGCGCTGAGCGGCTCCCTTGCGTGCGGGGTCGGTCTGCAGCCAGTCGTGCATGGCGTTGCTGAGTACGGAGCCGGCGGCAAGCGCGGCACCCGCGCCCACCAGGCCGCGTCGGTTGAGCATGAGGTCCATTCCCGTGAATTCGGTGAGGACCGCCGCCGTACGATCGGGTGCCCAGGGCAGCCCGTCAGGGTTCTCCGTCTTCCTGACGTCCTGCCTCTTTCCGGCGCGCCCGTGTCGTACGAACCCGAGGTCCTCGATGGTCACGACACGGCCGAGTCGCTCGGTGAACAGTGCTGCCAGCACCCGGGGGACGGGATCGCGCGGGGTCTCGCCCCGGTCGATCCACCGCCGCACCCGCGAGGTGTCGGTCGCCAGCTGGGGGTGGCCCATGGCCGCCGCCTGCCGGTTGACGAGTCTCGCGAGTTCGCCCTTGGACCAGCCGGCCAGGCCGAACAGGTCTGCCAGGCGGGTGTTGGTTTGTCCGGTCACGTCTAAGCCCCCAGGTTCTCGGCTGAGTTGACAGTAGCCCTCTGTCATAGGCCTGGCGACAATTCGCCAGGCTTCGCCAGGGTGCGCGAGATGTTCCGCCACCCGCGCCCGGGTGTCAGGTAGGAACGCGCCACCCCGCCCCGCCGACCGGCCCTCATTCCCCAGGGTGCGGACCGGGGGCGGGCGGGGCGACGCACGCAACTCGTCGGCGCACGAAGGGATCTGTCACCTCCATGTACACAGCATCGTCCTCCGTGTCCGCCCCGCCCCGGCCGCAGCACCGCATCGTCCCGGCCGGTGCCGGACCGTACCTGGCCCCTGCTCCCCAGGCCGTCCGGCCGAGGCGCTGGGCGGGCGGCACCGGTACCCAGCCGGTCAGCGGGAGAATCGATCTGTCCGGCCCCCAGGGGGCGCAGTTGAAGATGGCGATCGCGTCGGTCCACCGGATCTGCCCGGAGTTCAACCCCGTGCAGGTGCTGCGGCGCAGTGGCCGTTCCGTACTGATCGTCGGGACGACCGGACGGACCACGGCGGTCGCGAAGTGTTTACTGGACCACTCCCCCGCGTGGGTCGAGCGGTTCCGGCACGAGATAGCTTCCTACCGCTCCTTCGTCCGCCACCGTCCGCCGGTGCGGGCGCCGCGGCTGATCGCGGCGGACCCGGAGAACTGCACCCTGGTGATCGAGCGGATGCCCGGGCGGGCGGCGGCGCTGTCCCGCCACCCCGTCGAGGCCCCGCCGCGGGCGGACGTGCGGGCCGCACTCGGGGCGATCGCCCGGCTCAACGCCTGGCGGCCGCCGGCCGGGACGTTCGACGCCCCGCTGGACTACGGCGCCAGGATCGCCCGCTACCACGAGCTCGGTCTGTTCACGGACCGGGACCGGGACGATCTGCAGAAGCTGCTGCACGGTCTGGCGCACGCGGGTGGCCGTCAGGGCATGGGCCAGTTCTGTCACGGTGACGCCCTGCTCTCCAACATCCTGCTCTCCCCGGCAGGACCGGTCCTCGTCGACTGGGAGCACGCCGGCTGGTACCTGCCCGGCTACGACCTGGCGACCCTGTGGGCGGTTCTCGGTGACGCGCCGCTGGCCCGGCGCCAGATCAGCGGTCTGGCGCAGCAGGCGGGCACGGCCTCGCGGGACGCCTTCCTGGTGAACCTGATGATCGTGCTGACGCGGGAGATCCGTACGTACGAGACGGCGGTGCAGCGCACCATGAAGGAGGCTCCGCCGGCCGGTTCGGTGCCGGTGCCGTCGGGGGCGCTCGCGCCCGGCGAGGAACAGCGGCTGCTGCTGAGGCGGCTGCACGACGACTGCGCCATGGCACGGCGGGCCGTGCGCGCGGCGGTCGGGACGCGCTGAAGGGCGGGTCCGGCCGACCACACGGGGGCGGTGCGCCGTGAGCCCGGTGCCGACACACCGGGACGCGGCGCACCGGCTTGTCCGCGCCCGGTTTGCGCGAAGCCCGGCCGCGCGGTTTGCGCGAAGCCCGGCGCCGACCTCTTCCGTGAAAGCGTGAAAGCCCCTCCGATACCCCTCCATTGGTCCACTCCAGTGACGCGTCCCAGGCCCGGGACCCGTCTCCGCGAAACTCCGCCGCACGGCCTTCATTCCCGCCCTGACGTGGGAACTTCCGTTTGCGCAGGCGTGATTGACGGAACGTCCGGGAGCCGATACCCCTGTACGGGTCCGGCCCCGCACGCCCCCGTGTCACCCCCTGCCTCTGGAGGCCGCCTTGCTCCGTTCCGTATCGCGCAGACGTCCGTCACCGAGCCGTGTGCCGGGGGCGGTGGGCGCCCTGGCGTCCGCCGCCCTGCTGCTTCCGCTGCTGTCCGCCGCCCCGCCCGCCGGTGCCGACGTGCCCGAGGCGGGAGTCCTGCAGGGGCAGTTCGCGCGGGCGGCCGAGCGTCAGGGCGTGCCCGAGAGCGTGCTGCTCGCCGTCTCGTACCTGCAGTCGCGGTGGGACGCCCACGGTGGTGCGCCGAGCGTGACCGGCGGCTACGGGCCGATGCACCTCACGGACGCGGTGACGGCGCTCGCCCGGACCGCACCGCACCACTCCGAGGGCGAGGAGGACGCGCGCGGCGACTCCTCCCGCCCGGCCCGCACGGCTGCGGAGGTCCAGGTCCCCGCGCCGGAGGAGCTGCCGGAGCGGCTGCGGACCCTGGAGCGGGCGTCCGCGCTGTCCGGGATCCCGGCCGAGGAGCTGCGCACGGTGCCGGCCGCGAACATCGAGGGCGGTGCGGCGCTGCTCGCGGCGGCGCAGCGGGAGGCCGGGCTTCCGGCGAGCGCGGACCCGGCCGACTGGTACGGGGCGGTGGCGCGGTACTCCGGTGCGGACGACGCGGCCACGGCCGCGGCGTACGCGAACGACGTCTTCGACGTGATCAGGACCGGGGAGACGCGGACGACGGACAGCGGGCAGGTGGTGACGCTCCCGGCCGCCCCCGCGGTGGCGCCCGCGACCGGTCAGGTGGACTCCCTGGGGCTTCGCCGACCGGCGGGCGGGCCGGTGGAGTGTCCGGCCTCGGTGGCCTGTGAGTGGGTCCCCGCGCCGTACGAGGAGTTCGGCGACGGCGACTACGGCAACCACGACCTGGCGAACCGGCCCTCCTCCCAGTCGATCGACTACATCGTGATCCACGACACCGAGGCCGACTGGAAGACCACCCTGAAGCTGGTGCAGGACCCGACGTACGTGTCCTGGCAGTACTCGCTGCGCTCCTCCGACGGGCACATCGCCCAGCACCTCTCCCTCAAGGACGTCGGCTGGCACGCGGGCAACTGGTTCGTGAACGCCAAGTCGGTGGGTCTGGAGCACGAGGGCTTCCTGACCTCGCCGGACTCCTGGTACACGGAGGCGATGTACCGGTCGTCGGCGCGCCTGGTGCGGTACCTCGCCGGGCGGTACGGCATCCCGGTGGACCGGCAGCACATCCTGGGCCACGACAACGTGCCGGGCACGGTGACGTCCTCGATCAAGGGCATGCACACGGACCCCGGCCCGTACTGGGACTGGTCGCACTACTTCCGGCTGCTCGGCCGGCCGATCACGCCGAGCGCCGGCCCGCACGCGGGCGTGGTGACGATCCGGCCCGACTACGAGTCCCACCGGCCGGTCTACACGGGCTGTACGACGGCGGGGCAGGCGTGTGTGCCGCACGGCAGCGGGGCGGTGCGCCTGCACACCGCGCCGAGCGCCGACGCGCCCCTGGTGAAGGACATCGGTCTGCGGCCGGGCGGGCAGGACTCCACGACCGGGGTCAACGACACCGGGGCGCGGGCCTCGACCGGGCAGAGCTTCGCGGTCGCGGAGCGCCGGGGCGACTGGACGGCGATCTGGTACCTGGGGCAGAAGGCGTGGTTCGCGAACCCGGTGGCGGAGCCGACCGCGGTGAACGCGCGGGGTCAGGTCCTGACGCCCCGCGAGGGCCTGGCGGAGGTGCCGGTGTACGGGCGGGCCTACCCGGAGGCCTCGGCCTACCCGGCGGGTGTGCCGGTGCAGTCGGTGTCCCCGCTGCCGTACAGGCTGCTCGCGGGTCAGCGGTACGTGGTGGGTGGCCGCACCCCCGGCGAGTACTACTTCGCGCCGGTGTTCGACTCCAGCGGGCACACCGTCGTCCGGGGTCAGGAGGAGTACTACCAGATCCAGTTCGGCCATCGGGTGGCCTTTGTGAAGGCCGCTGACGTGCGGGTTTCCCAGGGCTGACGGAGGACTGGCCGAAAGGTGCGGGGTGGGGGGGGGCGCGGCGGGGGGCCCCCCCCCCCCCGCGGGGGAAAAAAAAAAAAGGGGGGAAGGGGGGCCCGCCCCGCCCCCCCGAAGGG